>NZ_JBFULE010001195.1:0-1178 GCF_056400485.1 Roseateles sp. P5_B10 | reverse complement strand
CGCGTGGCCCTGGGCAAGCGCCTGGTGCAGTTCCACAGCACCAACGGCCTGCTGTCCAACCCGCTGTGGGACATCGGCCTGCAGAAGACCGGTTTCATCAACGAGGCCGGCAAATGCCTGGTCATGCAGGCCAGCATGGCCGGCCGCAAGCTGATCATGGTGTTCCTGGATTCCAGCGGCAAGGCGTCGCGGATCGCGGACGCCGAGCGCATGCGCAAGTGGCTGGCCAGCCAGGGCGAGACGGCGACCGCCTCTGCCAAGCTCTGAGCGGTTGAATCCAATGAAAACACGGCGCCGAGGCGCCGTGTTTGCTTTGGCTTCAGACGCGGTGGCCCAGCGCCGACGAGATCTGAGAGGCCGTTTCCTTCAGCCGGACGACCCAACTCTCCTCCAGCCGGTCGGCCGGTGCTGAGATCGACAAGCCGGCCACCAGCTTGGCTTGGTCGTCATAGATGCCGGCCGCCATGCACCGCACGCCCAGCTCCAGTTCCTCATCGTCGCGGGCAATACCGCGCTGGCGCACCATGGCCAGCTCGCGCTCGAGTGAGCTGATGTCGGTCAAGCTGTTGCGCGTGTGACCCGACAGGCCGGTGCGCGTTGCGTAGGCGCGCACGCGCGGGCTGTCGTCGCTGGCCAGGAAGAGCTTGCCCACTGAGGTGAGGTGCAAGGGCGCGCGGCCGCCCACGGCGCGCACGACCTGCATGCCCGAGCGTTCGGAGTAGGTGCGTTCGATGTAGACAATCTCGTCGCCCTGGCGYACCGACAGGTTGACCGGCTGGTGGGTGAACTTGTGCAGCTCGCGCATGGCCGGCAGGGCGGCGTCGCGCACATCCAGCCGCGCCTTCACGAGGTTGCCCATTTCCAGCATGCGCATGCCGAGTCGATAACTACCGGCTTCGGGGCGATCCACGTATCGACCGAGGGTCAGGTCATTGAGAATCCGGTGCGCCGTGGAGGGGTGCAGCCCGGTGGCCTCGGACAAGGCCTTCAGCGACACCGGGTCCTGGTGGCTCGCCAGCACGTCCAGCAGCGAGAACATGCGCTCCAGCACCTGGATCGCCGGGGTCTGCTGGGCCTCTTTGGATTTCATGGCTTCATTGTGGGGGAGATTGCCAGTGTTTTGTATGGCGAAAGCGGGCTTCAGGAGGTGGCAAGTGGGCCTTGCCCTGGCGATAGCC
>NZ_JBFULE010001194.1:0-1183 GCF_056400485.1 Roseateles sp. P5_B10 | reverse complement strand
GTGGTGCGGCTCGGCGTGCCGGCATCGAATTCCGGGGTGTGGCGCTTCACGCCGCCGCCCAGCACCAGCACCGCGCCGTCAGAGCGGCGACGCAAAGCGTCGACCTGGGCCGGTTTGAGGACCGCAGGCTGGCCCACGGCCCGGCTCAGCAATTCAGCAGCGGCTTCGGTAGCCGATAGCCACACTCCCGCAAGCGCCAGGCCCAGTAACAGCGCGCCAAAGCGACGACCGCGCCTGAGCCGCCAACCGCCCCAGGCTGCCAGCAGCAGCATGGGCACGGGAGGCAGCGCCGCTGCGAGCAGCAGGGTCTTGAGGCCGGAATAGTCGAGAGAGAGGCTCACCACGGGCATCATCGCCGACATCAATAATGCGCCTGCCGTGACGCCGCTTTCCCGCTCCCCCGCCCGCCTCGCCCTCTGGACCATCGCCGCGCTGTCGGCCCTGGTCACCTTGCTGCTGCTGGTCGTGACACTGGCGCTACCCGGCTGGGTTACCGGCCGTGGCGCTGCACTGGCCAGCGAGGCCCTGGGCCGGCCGGTCACCGTCGAGGAGGCCAGTTTCCAGCCCTGGCGTCTGGCCCTGGTCATCGAAGGGCTGAGTATTGCCGGCGCCGACGCCGGGCAGCCACCGCTGTTCAAGCTGCAGAAATTGGATGCTGCCCTGTCGCTGCGCTCTCTGCTGCGCGGCCGTGCCGTCATCGAATCCGTGGCCTTGACCAAGCCCGAACTGCGCCTCGCCCGCGTGGCCGAGGGCCGCTATGACATCGACGACCTGATCCAGCGCTTTGCCGCCAAGCCCGGGGCGCCCGAGGAGCCGGACGCCGAGTTCGCCGTCTACAACATCGAGCTGGCCGACGGTCGCATCCTCTTCGACGACCGCCCGGTGCAGCGCAAGCACGAGCTGGCCGGCCTTCACCTGGCCCTGCCTTTCATGTCGACGCTGCCGGCCGACGTCAAGGTCAAGGTGCAGCCCCAGCTGAACGGCAAGCTCGACGGCGTCGCCTTCGACAGCCGCGCCGAGGCGCTGCCCTTTGACGATGACGTCAGTGCTCGTTTGTCCTTCAAATTTGCCGGGCTGGATCTCGCACCGCTGGCCGCCTATGTGCCTGCCAGCGCGCCCATCCGACTGGCCGGCGGCAGGCTCGATGTCGACGTGGCGGTGGACTTTGCCGAGCGCCCCAAGC
>NZ_JBFULE010001193.1:0-1189 GCF_056400485.1 Roseateles sp. P5_B10 | reverse complement strand
CCGCCGGGGTAAGGCAGGCCGAGCAGCTTGGCACTCTTGTCGAAGGCCTCGCCGGCCGCGTCGTCGATGGTCTCGCCGAGGATCTCGTAGCTGCCCACGCCGTCCACGCGCATCAGTTGCGTGTGGCCGCCGCTGACCAGCAGCGCGACAAAGGGAAACTCCGGCGGGTCTGTCGACAGGAAGGGCGACAGCAGATGCCCTTCCAGGTGATGGATGGGCAGCGCCGGCACATCGAGCGCAGCGGCCAGCGACACCGCCACGCCGGCGCCCACCAGCAACGCCCCCGCGAGGCCGGGGCCCTGCGTGTAGGCGATCAGATCGACGTCCTGCAGCGCCAAGCCGGCCTGGGACAGAACCTCGCGCGTCAGCGGCAGCACGCGGCGCACATGATCTCGCGAGGCCAACTCGGGCACGACGCCGCCGTAGGCCTGGTGCATCGTGATCTGGCTGTGCAGCGCCTGCGCCATCAGCCGCGGCGGCGCATCGCCATCGATCTCGACAAGCGCAACCCCGGTCTCGTCGCAGGACGACTCGAACCCGAGGATGCGCTGCACGGAGGTCACTTGCCTTCCTTGGCGTGGTTGATCGAGTACTTGGGAATCTCGACCGTCACATCCTGCTGGCGCAACAGCGCCTGGCAGGACAAGCGCGAGTCGGGCTCCAGCCCCCAGGCGCGGTCGAGCATGTCCTCTTCGTCTTCTTCCATCTCGCTCAACGAACGGCCGCCTTCGCGCACGATGACGTGGCAGGTCGTGCAGGCGCAGACTTGGTCGCAGGCGTGCTCGATGTGGATGTCGTTGGCCAGCAGGGCTTCGCAGATCGACGTGCCGGGCGTAGCGGTGATGCTGGCGCCGTCGGGGCAATACTCGGCGTGGGGAAGGATCTTGATGACGGGCATGTCAGTTCTCAAATCTGGTTGACGGCACGGCCGGTCAGCGCGCGGGCGATGGAGCGGTTCATGCGCTCGGCGGCAAAGCCTTCGGTCGCCTCGGCCAGCGCCTTGACGGCGGCGTCGATGGCGTCGGCATCGCCGTCCATCTTGGCCAGGTCCTTCAACCGCGCCTCCAGAGCGTCGCGTTCCGCCGCCGGCAGCAGGTCGCCATCGGCGGCCAGGGCGCTGCGCGTCGCGAGGACCATGCGCTCGGCCTCGACCTTGGCCTCGCGCAGCTTGCGCGCCGCCATGTCGCCC
>NZ_JBFULE010001192.1:0-1189 GCF_056400485.1 Roseateles sp. P5_B10 | reverse complement strand
CCACGTAGTCGTCGGCGATGACGGGGATCTCGCGGTCCGTCAGCGGCAGCTTGACCAGCTTGCCGATCAGCGCGGCGTAGCGCTCGTCCTCTGGGTGGACCATGACGGCCACGTCACCCAGCATGGTCTCCGGTCGCGTGGTGGCCACCACGACCGAGCCCGAACCGTCTGCCAGCGGATAGCGGATATGCCACAGCGAGCCGTCTTCCTCTTCGGAGTTCACCTCCAGATCGGACACGGCGGACTGCAGCACCGGATCCCAGCTCACCAAGCGAGTGCCGCGGTAGATCAGGCCTTCCTCGTAAAGCCGCACGAAGGTCTCGACGACGACGGTCGAGAGCTTTTCATCCATCGTGAAGTACTCATGGCCCCAGCTGACCGAGTCCCCAAGCCGGCGCATCTGGCCGGTGATGGTGTCACCGGATTGCTGTTTCCATTCCCACACGCGGGCGACGAAATTCTTGCGACCGAGTTCCTTGCGGCTGGTGCCAGCGGCCTGCAGCTGCCGCTCGACGACGATCTGCGTCGCGATGCCGGCGTGGTCGGTGCCCGGCACCCACAGCGTGTTGTCGCCCTTCATGCGGTGGTAGCGCGTCAGCGAGTCCATCACCGTCTGGTTGAAGGCATGGCCCATGTGCAGCGTGCCCGTCACATTGGGCGGCGGCAGCTGGATGCTGAACGAGGGCTTGGCCGGGTCCAGCGTCGGCTCATACAGGCCGGCGGCTTCCCACTTGGGGCCCCAATGGGCTTCCAGGGCGGCGGGTTCGAAGGACTTGGCAAGTTCGGTCATCGCGGCGTCGCCCGCTGTGAAGCTGGGGCGAAAAGAGGGCTTTTCGGGGGTCTGCGATTGTAGGGGGCCGCACTCGCGCGGCCTCCGCGCCGATCAGCGCGTCTGCAGCTTCAACTGTGACAAGGGCGCACAGCCTCCCCGGTCCCGGGCGAAACAAAACGATACCCGGCGATACCGCGTCGAGATGCTCTGGCGCGGGCTAACCGCAAACATGAGCGCCATCCCCACCACGGGCCTCGAGCGCCCTACGGAGCAGCACCATGAACTTTTTTCGTCGCTGGCACGCCCACCACGAGTTCCACCACCACTTTGGCCACGGTCATCGCGGCCATCATTTCGGCCGCCATGCTGATGGCTTCGCCCACCTCCTTCTCAACCGAGTCGGCGCCAAGCTGGACC
>NZ_JBFULE010001191.1:0-1190 GCF_056400485.1 Roseateles sp. P5_B10 | reverse complement strand
CCCCGCAGCACGCCAGCGTGTTCCGGCCTGACGTCTGACGTTGGTCGAAGCGCTCAAGTCTCAGGGACTCGCATGGGCTCTGCGCCTTTCCCATTGGGACGGCAACGAGGCCATGACGCGGTGCGGGGTGGCCGTTGATGGGCAGTCGGAGTCGACGCTCTCAGGGGTAGAAGATGTTGACGCTGTAGCCGCTGACCTTCTGGCCACCCGTTCCGAACACCAGGCTCAAGGCCTGTTCAGAATCGGCATTGACCTGCGTCAGCACCGGGGACAGGGTTTCGGGACCGAGCACGCGGCGGGAGAAAGCCGCGCCGTTGGCATCGGTCAAGCTCAATTCCACCCAAGGCGCGGCGACGTCCACGCTGGTCTTGTTGCGCAGCGCGAGATTGAGCTTGTAGCTGCCGGCGCCCACCGGGCTGAGCGCCGTCGATTCGATGCTGAGCGCCTCGATGCGCCGCCACGGTTTGACCTCGCAGCCAGCGGCGCTGCACAGCGCCTTCAATGGCTCGCGCAGGGGCGGGTGCAGGGCGGCAATGGCGTCGCGAAAGTGCAGCGTCACCTGCAGGGCCAGCAATGCGGCAAGCAAGAGGGATGCGACGCCGAGGGCCACACGCACGGCAGGGCGATTCCAGCGAGCGGTGTTCTCGGCCTTGCGCATGAACTCGGGCACGAGTCTGCCGGGCGCCTCGGCCTTGCCGGGCTTCTGCGGCTTGGCGGCTTTGGCGACCTTTGCGGGCTTGCCCGGCCGCTCCGCCGGCTCGGCCGTGATGGGAGCCATCTCGGCCATCGACGGTTCCGGCCCGGCATCACGCGCCACCATGGGCGGGGGGGCGGCAACCGGCTCGCTGGCACGGTCGTCACCCACCCAATGAGGCTCGGGCCTGGCTTCCTGCCGACCGTACTCGGAGGGCCAGCCGGTAGGCAAGGCCTCGGCACGGGGCTCGGGTTCGGGGGGCGGCATCCAGTCCGCTGGCGGTGTGTAGACCGGGGGCGGAGGTGGCGGAGGGGGAGGCGGTGGCAGGGGCTCGGGCTCCGGCACCACGGTGGCCGGCGCATACTGTGGCGGCCAGGGCGGTGGAGCGTCCCGCTCGATGTCGAACAGCAGTTCGCGGGCGTCGAAGATCTCTGCGCAACGGCCACAGCGCACCCAGCCATCGGAGACGCGCAACTGGTCCTCGACGATCCTGAAG
>NZ_JBFULE010001190.1:0-1191 GCF_056400485.1 Roseateles sp. P5_B10 | reverse complement strand
CCTCTTCGACGAGATGATCAAGCTGTTGCAGACCGGCCATTCCCTGGCCAGCATCGCGCAGCTGAAGAAGCTGGGCCTGGGCCGCGGCGTGTTCGCAGTGCTGGACGCCATGCTGACCGAAACAGGTGACCTGCACGAGGGTATGCGCGGCAACTTCGTGCGTCAGGCCTTCGAGGACACCGACCGGCGCGTGCAGGAAGGCCGCGGCGTCAGCCCCAGCTTCATGCTCGCCTGCATGCTCTGGCATGAAGTGCTGGACCGCTGGACCAAGATCCGCAACGGCGGCGAGCCGCCCGTGCCGGCACTGGCCCAGGCGATCGACGCCGTCTTCGATGCCCGCATCGGCGACATCTCCGGCCGCGGCAAGCTGGCGGCCGACATGCGCGAAATCTGGATGATGCAGACCCGCTTCGAGCGCCGTACCGGTTCGGGCGTGTTCAGCCTCATCGAGCAGCCGCGCTACCGTGCCGGCTTTGACTTCCTGCGCCTGCGCGCCGACGTCGGCGAGATCGACCCGGCCCTGGCCGACTGGTGGGAGGACTTTGCGCTGGGCAGCGATGACGACCGTCAGGCCCTGCTGGCCGACGCCCGTGCGACCCAGCAGAAGCAGCCTCGCGTCGTGCGTGCACCGCGTCCCGAGGCGCCGGCCGGTGAAGAGACCGAACCGGCGGCCGATGACGCGCCGGCCAAGAAACGCCGCCGTCGCCGCCGCAAGCCGGGTGGCGGGGAGGGCGCCGCAGCGCCCGCAACTGCCGCCGAGTGAGCTCGCGCGCCTACGTCGGACTGGGCGCCAACCTGGGCGCCAACCCTTCTGCCACGTTGACGCAGGCAGCGTTGCGCCTTGCGGCGCTGCCGGGCAGCCATGTCGCGGCGCTGTCCAGCGTCTGGCGCAGCGCGCCGGTGGATGCTGGCGGTCCGGACTTCCTGAACGCCGTCGTGGCACTGGACACGACGCTTCTACCCATTGAACTATTGGACGCGCTGCAGGCCATCGAACTGGCGCACGGCCGGGAGCGGCCCTACCGCAATGCGCCGCGCACGCTGGATCTCGACTTGCTGCTCTATGGCGAGCTGACCCTCGATACGCCACGGCTGACGCTGCCCCACCCGCGCCTGGGCGAACGCGCCTTCGTGTTGCGCCCGCTGCTGGAGATAGCGCCGGAGCTGGTGCATTTGGCGGCGGGGAAGGGC
>NZ_JBFULE010001189.1:0-1191 GCF_056400485.1 Roseateles sp. P5_B10 | reverse complement strand
GCCTTAACGTGCTGGTCGGCTACTGCGGCCAGATCTCGCTGGGCTCGGGCGCCTTCATGGCCGTGGGCGCCTATGTGGCCTACAACTGCCAGGCGCGTTTCGAGGGCATGCCGCTGATCGTGTCGCTGCTGGTCGGCGGTCTGGGTGCCACGGTGCTGGGCGTGGCCTTTGGCTTGCCGTCGCTGCGTATCAAGGGGCTCTACCTCGCAGTAGCGACCTTGGCGGCGCAGTTCTTTGTCGACTGGGCCTGCCTGCGCCTGCCCTGGGTCACCAACGGTTCTTCCTCAGGGTCGGTCAGTGTGGCGGGGCTGAGCCTCTTCGGCTTCAGCGTCGAGTCGCCGGCATCGCGCTACTTGCTGTGCCTGGCCTTCGTCGTCGTCTTCTCGCTGGCAACCAAGAACCTCGTGCGCGGCCACATCGGCCGGTCGTGGATGGCCATGCGCGACATGGATGTGGCGGCCGCCGTCATCGGCATCCGCCCCATGCAGGCCAAGCTCAGCGCCTTTGCCGTCAGCAGCTTCATCATCGGCGTGGCCGGTGCGCTGTGGGGCTTCGTGCACCTGGGTTCGTGGGAGCCGGCCGCCTTCGGCATCAACCGCAGCTTCGACCTGCTCTTCATGGTCATCATCGGCGGCCTGGGTTCGATCTCGGGCGCCTTCTTCGGCGCGGCCTTCATCGTCGTGCTGCCGCTGATCCTGGACAAGCTGCCCTACTGGACCGGCCTGCCGATCGACACCGCCACCGCCTCGCACCTCGCGCTGATGATCTTCGGCGCCCTCATCGTGTTCTTCCTGATCAAGGAACCACACGGCCTCGCGCGACTCTGGGCGACCGCCAAGGAAAAGCTCAGACTCTGGCCCTTCCCGCATTGATACCCACAACGACAAGGAGACAGCCCCATGAAGACTCTCATCACCTGCGCGGCCCTGGCCGCCCTGCAACTCTTCGCGGCCCCCGCGGCTATGGCGCAAGCCAAGGAGCAGTTCTTCCCGTTGCTGGTGTATCGCACGGGCCCTTACTCACCCAATGGCACGCCCTGGGCCAATGGCAAGCAGGACTACATCAAGCTCATCAACGCCCGCGATGGCGGCGTCAACGGCGTGAAGCTCACGTTCGAGGAGTGCGAGACCGGCTATGCCACCGACAAGGGCGTGGAGTGCTATGAGCGCTTGAAGGGCAAGGGCGCGACGC
>NZ_JBFULE010001188.1:0-1192 GCF_056400485.1 Roseateles sp. P5_B10 | reverse complement strand
CCTCCAACCACACGTGCGCCCCTTCGGCTCCCGTTCGAATGGCGATGAGGCCACGATTTTCAACAAAGGCGTGAGTCGCATAGACCACAACGTTCATCTCCACCTGATTGATCTTTGAAGGCAGGCATTCAATATTGGGAATAGCGCCATATTCCTTGACCAGATCGGCCTTGTACTTGATTTCGCTGGCGACGATGTTCAGCGTCGAATCGATGCCCTGGTGCAGATCGGCTGATTCCCAGTCTTGCGACGAATCAATGCGGGAAAAGTCCTTCAGATCCTGGACGATCTGGCGCACCCGCACAATGCCTTGCTTGGATTCTCGTATGAGCACTGGAATGTCTTCTTTCAAGAAGTCCAACTCCACACGTTCACGCAGTGCGCGCAGATTTGCAATCACCTCGGGTGCCGTGATGCTGGTTTCTGCGTGTTCATAGGCGGCAATCAGCTCGAATAGTTTTCCGATATATCCATCCAAGGTGCCATGGTTGGAGAAGATATAGCCGATCGGATTGTTTATCTCATGCGCGACACCTGCCGCAAGCTGACCGATGGAGGCCAGCTTTTCTGATTGGATCAATTGCCCTTCCAGATGCTTGCGCTCCCTTATCTCGTTCTGTAAAACTTCGTTGACGGTGAGCAGTTCACTGGTGCGTTCCCGTACCGCGTCTTCCAAAAGGGTGCGGTGCGCCGCCGCATCCTGCATCATTTGCCATTTGGTGGTGAGCGCCGTGGCCAGTTGGAAGACCTCGATGGAATCAAAGGGTTTTTTGAGGATCAGCAGGCGATCGGACACGTCCAGGCGCGCCAAGATATCGGCCCACGAACCGTCGGCATATGCCGTGCAAATAACGACCTGCAAACGTGGGTCGCGCTGCCATAGATGTTCAATGGTTTGCACACCATCCCAGCCGGGCGGCATGCGCATATCCACGAAGGCCATGGCATAGGGCCTGTTTTCGTGGAGGGCGGCCTCTAATCTTGAAAGCCCCTCCTGCCCCTGATAGGCAGAATCGAGTTCAAAGGCGATTTGGGGGAGCGCGCTGTCCTCTTCGCCAAACAAAGCTGCTTCCACGGCGCTGAGTTGCGCGTGTTCCGGCGCTTGCGGCATGAGGATCTTTCGAAAATCCTCGTGGATTGCAGGCATGTCATCCACCAACAGGATGCGACGGTTTTGCGGGGTCTTCATCGC
>NZ_JBFULE010001187.1:0-1194 GCF_056400485.1 Roseateles sp. P5_B10 | reverse complement strand
GGTGCACTCGAAATGCTCATCGAGGCCGCTGAACAGGGCTTCGTCACCATGGAGGCCATCCCCAAGCGCCGGCTCAGCTGATGTCCCGCACGGATAAATGGCAGCGCCCGTTGCCGACGCCCGCGCCATTGCTCGCTTTGGGTCTCAACCATCAAGCACGTCAACGCCGCATTTAGCCCGAGAGCAATGGGATGGGCGAGAGTTACGTTACACCCTTCAAGCGCGACTGCGTCGTGCATGCCCCTGCCGAAGCTGGGCGGTGATGGCGCAGCTGAACAGCGCCTTCGCGCGTTACGACAACCGTTCCACGCCCGCACCGTGGATCGCCTCCGCGCAGAGAGCCTGGTTGAAGATCTCGGCCGAGCGTTGTCGTAGCTGTCGACCTTGGACCACGAGCGGCTCAACGCCTGCCTCGGCAAGGCGCTTGCTGTAGCGGATGAAATGGACATGAGGCGCCGCGGTTCGGGCGATGAATCGAACTTCCCTTTTCCGACGGCTTACAGGCACCCCACGATGCGGCCGCTGAATACGTTCACTGCTAACGTCAAAAGACTCAGCCTCGCTGGGTGACGAGGTAGGTGAAGTCAGAGACTGGCTCAACGTTGACATGGAACTTCGTTAGCTGCGCAAGGCGGCGACCGGAGTCATCCGTGCCCCGCGGCGTGCCGGCGACCAGACAGCAAGCTGACCGAGCAGCAACAACGACATGGCACTCATGGGGAGATAAACCCAGGGCAGACGCGGGAGGCCGTAGCGCTGCATCAGCAATTGGCCGAGAGTAATCGCGCTGATAACGCCAATCACAACGCCGGTGCTGGTCAATAGCAGATTCTCGAGCTGGAAATAGCGCCGGATTTGGCTTTCGGTGCCGCCCAGTGCACGTCGGATACCGATCATGCGAGTGCGCTGTTGTACCCAATAGCTAGCCAGCCCGACAATGCCTATTGCGGTGACCAGCATCAACACCACGCAGACGCCGAGCATCAGCCAAGCCATGGCGCGGTCTTGGGCGTAGAAGCCTGCGCGCATCTCCAGCATGGTGCTTGCACGAGTTACTTCACCTCCGGAGCCTGAGCCCTTGATGGCGGAGACGCCCGCCCTAATTTGAGCCGCGAGGCGCGTGGTGTCGCCGCGGACAATATAGATTTGACCCCCTCGAAGCGGCGATAACACTGCGTAGCCCGCTCCATAGCC
>NZ_JBFULE010001186.1:0-1194 GCF_056400485.1 Roseateles sp. P5_B10 | reverse complement strand
GCTCAATACGGAGGCTCGACGACGGCCATCCTGATCAATGTGCCGGGTGAGTCCAGCTCCGTCGTGACGGCCATCGACGGCTATCAGATGGCCCGGCGCGGCCGTGCCGGTGCGGCGCTCGCGGCCGCCGGCCTGGGTAGCTTCTTCGCCGGCTGTGTGGGCACCATCATCATCGCGGCCTTCGCGCCGCCGCTGACCGAGCTGGCCTTCAAGTTCGGCTCGGCCGAGTATTTCTCACTGATGGTGCTCGGCCTGGTCGGCGCCGTTGTGCTCGCGTCGGGATCGCTCATCAAGGCCATTGCAATGATCGTGCTTGGCCTGCTGCTCGGGCAGATCAACACCGACGTCATCACCGGCACGGCGCGCTTCTCCTTCGATGTTCCTGAATTGACTGACGGCATTGGCTTCGTGGTCATCGCCATGGGCGTGTTCGGCTTCGGGGAAATCATCGCCAATCTGGGTCAGCCCGAAGAACATCGCGAGGTCTTCACCAAGGAGGTGAAAGGCCTGTGGCCGACGAAGGAAGACTTCAAGGAGGCCTGGCCTTCGGTGCTGCGGGGCACGGCCCTCGGCGCTGTGCTGGGAGTGTTGCCCGGTGGCGGCGCGCTGCTGGCCTCTTTCGCGTCCTACACCTTGGAGAAGAAAGTCGTCCGCAATCCTCGTGTGCCCTTCGGCAAAGGCGCCATCCAAGGGGTCGCCGGCCCAGAAAGCGCCAACAACGCCGGTGCGCAGACCTCTTTCATTCCGATGCTCACGCTTGGCATTCCGCCAAATGCTGTGATGGCGCTGATGGTGGGTGCCATGACCATCAAGGGCATTCAGCCGGGGCCTCAGGTCATGACGAGCAACCCGGAGCTGTTCTGGGGGTTGATCGCATCGATGTGGATCGGCAATCTGATGCTGATCGTGCTCAACCTGCCTCTGATCGGCATTTGGATCAAGTTGCTGACAGTGCCCTATCGGTTTCTCTTTCCGGCCATCGTCGTCTTTTGCTGCATTGGCACCTACTCGCTGAACAACAACAGCTTTGACGTCTATATGACTGCGGCGTTTGCGCTGCTGGGCTACGTCTTCTACAAGCTGAGCTGCGAGCCGGCGCCGCTGCTGCTGGGCTTCATTCTGGGGCCCATGATGGAAGAGAACCTTCGCAGGGCGCTGCTGCTGGCGCGGGGCGACTGGAGCACATTCCTGACC
>NZ_JBFULE010001185.1:0-1197 GCF_056400485.1 Roseateles sp. P5_B10 | reverse complement strand
GCGCCATGGAGGATGTCGTCGGCAGGCGCCTTGACGACACGGTGGCGTTGATCCGGGGCATGAAGGGTTCGACGGTTCGGCTGGACGTCCTGCCGGCCGACAGCGGGCCCGATGCGCCGAACAGGACCGTCGTACTGGTCCGCAACACCATCACAGTGCAGGACAGCGCCGCCAGGGCCAAGATCTATTCCGTCACGACGGGCGCAGGCAAGCGCCTGGTCGGCGTAATCACCCTGCCCTCGTTCTACGAGGATACCGACGCACTCAGAAAGGGCGACAAGGACTACCGCGGCGCAGCGAACGACGTGGGCAAGCTGCTGTTCGACATGAAGGCCCAGAAAGTAGATGGCGTGTTGATCGACTTGCGCAATGACGGCGGCGGGTCGCTGCGCCAGGCGGTGAACCTGACGGGCATGTTCGTTGGCAAGTTGCCGGTCGTTCAGACCCGAGATGCAAGAGGCAACATCACTGTCGAGAAGAACGCCGAGGCTGGTTTGGCATGGAGCGGGCCGCTGGGCGTCCTGATCAACAGGGGCTCGGCTTCGGCGTCAGAAATCTTCGCCGCGGCGATCCAAGATTACGGTCGCGGCGTGATCATCGGCGAGGGCAGCTTCGGCAAGGGCACCGTCCAGACCCTCGCCAACCTCGACCAGATCGCCAAGAACGCAGCGCCGACGTACGGTGAACTGAAGTTCACCATCGCTCAGTTTTTTCGGGTGAATGGCGGGACGACCCAACTCCGTGGCGTGACGCCAGACATCCTCTTTCCGCAAACCAGCGACGACACCGAGTTCGGAGAGTCGAGCTACGTCAATGCCCTGCCGTGGACCAACATTCGAGCCGTCGACTACTCGCCTGTGGGTGACGTCAAAACGCAGTTGCCCCGCCTGTTGGCTTGGCACGCAGCCCGCGTCGAGCACGCCCTTGACTTCCAGAACCTGCTGCAGGATGTGGCCAAGGCACAGGAGCGTCGCAAGAACAACGTGATTTCGCTCAGTGAATCAGTTCGACGCAAAGAACGTGCTGCCTCGGAGAAGCGCCTGGCTGCCCAGCTGGGTGAAGCGGGAAGGGGCGCGAGCGGCACGCTGGTCGACGACGGCTTGCAGTTCAACGAACGCCAGCTGGACAAGGATCTCGCCGCTGAAAAAACCCGGAAGACCATCAACGATGCGCTTCTTGACGAGGCTGTCAGTATCC
>NZ_JBFULE010001184.1:0-1202 GCF_056400485.1 Roseateles sp. P5_B10 | reverse complement strand
GATCGCATCGTCGTGCTGGACGCCGGGCGCATCGTCGACATCGGCCGGCATGATGAGCTGGTAGCGCGCGGCGGGCTGTATGCGAAGTTGGCGGCGATGCAGTTTGGGCTGAAGGCCGACGCGCAAGCCGCTGCCTGAGCGGCGGCCAAAGCTGCTTGTTTCGGTCGCTCGTGCAAACAAGCCCGGCGGCTGATTCCGCACTCACCTGTGCGCAGCGTCACTGCAAGCGCGATGTCAATCTTTGACACTTTCTGATAAATTCCTCCCTTCTCTGAGAGGACCAAGTCATGGGCATGAACGTGAACCTCACACCGCAGCTTGAGGAACTTGTCCGCGCGAAGGTCGACTCGGGCATGTACTCATCAGCCAGCGAGGTCGTGCGCGAGGCACTTCGGCTGATGGACGAGCAGGACCGCCTTCGGCAGGTCAAGTTTGATGAACTGCGCCGCGAGGTTCGCAAGGGCCTCGACAGTGGTCCCAGCGAGCAATGGGACGCTACCGCCGTGAAGGCGAAAGCCCGTGCCCGCCGCACGACCAAGTCGACGGCGGAGTAGATGGCGCGCGTCACTCGGCGGCCGTTGGCAGAGGCCGACATCCTCGAGATCTGGGGCTACATCGCCGAAGACAGCCTCGCTGAGGCTGATCGCTGGGTGGATGGCCTGGACGAGAAACTTTCTCTCTGGGCTACGCAACCCACGATGGGACGCAATAGGGGTGAACTGGCACCCGGAATTCGCAGCCTCGCGTTCGGGCGATACGTGGTGTTCTTCCAGCCCTTGCCAGACGGTATTGATGTCGTTCGCGTTTTACACGGATCACGCGACATTGACGCAAGCTTCGAGCTATAGGCTCTGGCGCACTGCAACTCCAGACGCTGCCGCCTGAGCACCGGACGGGGCAACACGGCCTGCCCCGGCCAAACTCCCCCCGCATGAAAAAACTCGCCCTTGCATTGATCCCCTCACTGCTGCCCATGGCCATCGCGGCCCAGACGCTGGTCTATGTCGGCACCGACACCGGCGGCGAGAGCAAAGGCATCTACGTCTCCACCCTTGACGAGATCACCGGCGCGCTGTCCCCGCCGCTGCTGGCCGCCGCCATCGGCAACCCGGGCTTCCTCACCACGCATCCGAGCAAGCCCGTTGTCTACTCGGTCGCAGCCGGCCGCGCCGCTGATGGGTCCTGGAAAGAGGAAGTTGCCG
>NZ_JBFULE010001183.1:0-1203 GCF_056400485.1 Roseateles sp. P5_B10 | reverse complement strand
GACCTGCCCGACGCCTCCTTCGCCGGCCAACAGGAAACCTTCCTGAACGTCGTCGGCATCGACGAGGTGCTGCACAAGATGCGCGAGGTGTTCGCGTCGCTCTACAACGACCGCGCCATCAGCTACCGCGTGCACAAAGGCTTTGCCCACAACGACGTGGCACTGTCCGCTGGCGTCCAGCGCATGGTGCGCAGCGACCTCGGCTCGGCCGGTGTCATGTTCACCATCGACACCGAGAGCGGCTTCCAGGAAGTCGTCTTCATCACGTCCAGCTACGGCCTGGGCGAGACGGTGGTGCAGGGCGCGGTGAACCCGGACGAGTTCTACGTGCACAAGCCGGCGCTGAAGGCCGGCAAGCTGGCCATCATCCGCCGCAACCTCGGCTCCAAGCTGATTCGCATGGAGTTCGCGTCGCCCGAGGAAAAGGCGGCTGCCGGCAAGCTCGTCAAGACCGTCGACACGGTGCCCGAGCAACGCAACCGCTACTCGCTGAACGACACCGAGGTGACCGAGCTGGCGAAGTACGCCCTCATCATCGAGCAGCACTACGGCCGCGCAATGGACATCGAGTGGGGCCGTGACGGCGTCGACGGCAAGATCTACATCCTGCAGGCCCGCCCGGAGACGGTGAAGAGCCAAGCTGCAGGCCAGGTCGAGCACCACTACAAGCTCAAGGCCCACAGCGCCGTGCTGGCGGAAGGCCGCGCCATCGGCCAGAAGATCGGCACCGGCCCGGTCCGCCTGGTTGATAGCGTGGCCGAGATGGAGCGCGTGCAGCCCGGCGACGTGCTCGTCACCGACATGACCGACCCGAACTGGGAGCCGGTCATGAAGCGCGCCAGCGCCATCGTCACCAACCGCGGCGGCCGCACCTGCCACGCGGCCATCATTGCGCGCGAGCTGGGCATCCCGGCCGTGGTCGGCTGCGGCGACGCGACCGAGAAGCTCAAGGACGGCCAGCTCGTCACGGTGGCCTGCTCCGAGGGCGACACCGGCTATATCTACGACGGGCTGCTCGAGACCGAGATCAGCGAGGTGCACCGCGGCGAGCTGCCGTACTGCCCCATCAAGATCATGATGAACGTCGGCAACCCGCAGCTGGCCTTCAACTTCGCGCAAATGCCCTCTGGCGGCGTGGGCCTGGCGCGGCTTGAGTTCATCATCAACAACAACATCGGTGTCCACCCCAAGGCCATCCTGGAC
>NZ_JBFULE010001182.1:0-1209 GCF_056400485.1 Roseateles sp. P5_B10 | reverse complement strand
GCTTCGCGGTGCGCAGCTTCGAGGGTGTCGGCGCCTGGATCCTGGGCCGCAACATGTTCGGCCCCGTGCGCGGCCCCTGGCCCGACGAGACCTGGAAGGGCTGGTGGGGTGCCAATCCGCCTTACCACGTACCTGTGTTCGTGCTGACCCACCACGCCCGGCCGCCGCTGCAGATGGAAGGCGGCACGACCTTCCATTTCGTGACGGACGGAATCGAAGCCGCGCTGCGGCAGGCGAAGCACGCCGCCGCGGGCAAGGACGTGCGCATCGGCGGCGGTGCTCAGACGATTCGTCAGTATCTGCAGGCCGGTCTGATCGACGAGATGCACCTGGCCATCTCGCCGGTGCTGCTGGGCAGCGGCGAGTCGCTGCTGGGTGGCCTGGACATGCCGGCCCTCGGTTGGCGCGTCACCGAGTGCGAAAGCTCGGGCCAGGCGATGCATGTGGTGATGGCGAGGTGACGACGCAGGTCGCGCGAGCGTCGACGCCGACGTCCAGTGGGGCAGTTGCGCAAGCGGCTTGATGCGCTGCGCCCCAGCGACGGATTTCCTCGGCCACCGGCAGCACCGACAGCCCATGCGGCGTGAGCCCGTATCGCACAACGGCCGGCACAGGCCCCGTGCGCTCGCGGCTCACCAGGCCGTCGGCCTGCAGCTCATGCAGCTGCTCCGCCAGCACCTTGGCCGACACGTCCGGCAGGCTGCGCCGCAGCGCCGCGAAGTGCAGCGGGCCATCGGCCAGCCGGTACACCACGAACAACTTCCAACGCCCACCGATGGCCGCCAGCGCCGCCGTCAGCGCGCAGCCGGGGATGGCGTTGCCACGCGCCGGGCGAGGACGGTTACCTGCAGGTGCCTTCTTGGCAGTGGACATGGTGCTGCATAGAGTGAACCGGGTCAGTCTAGTCACCCATCCGAGTTCATGCCTTCCCAACACACCCGCCGCACTGCCGCTTCCCTGCTCGTTGTCGCCGGCGCCAGTGCCATCGCCGCACCGGCAGCCAGCGCGCCGCCGCTGCCCGCAACGCCGGCGGGCGCGCCGCAGGACTTCGAATTCGAGCACGGCAAGTGGTACACGTCGCTGCGCCGCCGCCTGCGGCCCCTGAGCGGTTCCGACACCTGGGCCGAGTACACGGGCACGACCCTCGTGCACCCGCTGCTGGGCGGTCGCGCGAATCTCGTCGAACTGGACGTCTCGGGCCCCGAGGGG
>NZ_JBFULE010001181.1:0-1211 GCF_056400485.1 Roseateles sp. P5_B10 | reverse complement strand
CGCCTGGGCCGCGTGCGCGCCGCGCCGCTCGACGGCATCCGCATGGGCTGGGCCGGATCAACGCAGGCCGGCCAGCCGTTTTACTTCCGCATCCAGGGCGCCAGCTTCCTCATCGAGTTCGACAACTCGGGTGGCAACCACATCCATTCGGTGTGGCGCGACTTCGACGGCGACTTCGGCCGCGACGTGCTGGGCGAGCACTACCGCAAGGCCGAGGGCAGTGCACATCGCCACCGGTCGTCTACTTCACCTTGACCACCACCTTGCCCTTGGCCCGGCCTGTCTCGACATAGGCCAGCGCGTCGTTCGTCGATTCGAACGCAAAGACGCGGTCCACGACCGGGCGTATCGCGCCGGCGTCGACCAGGCGAGTGATCTCGCGCAGCTGTTGCCCGCTGGCCCGCATGAAGAGGAACGAGTAGTTCAAGCCCAGGCGCGCTGCCGCCCGCCTGACGCCGGCGCTCAACAGGCGCACGACGAGGCGCACGAACCAGGGCGCGCCCAGGCCCTTTGCGAAGGCAGGATCGGGCGGGCCGGAGATCGAGATGAGGGTGCCGCCGGGTTTGAGTACGCGCAGGGACTTGTGCAATGCCGCGGTGTCCTGGCTGTGCAGCACGACGTCGTAGTCCTGCAGCACGCGCTCGAAGTCATCGTTGCGGTAGTCGATGACGACATCGGCGCCCAGGCGCTTCACGAGCTTGATGTTGGCGCTGCTGGTCGTGGTGGCGACGGTGGCCCCCACATGCTTGGCCAGCTGGATGGCGAAGCTGCCGACGCCACCGGAGCCGGCCTGGATGAAGACTTTCTGCCCCTTCTTCAGCTTGGCCCTCTCGATGAGGGCCTGCCAGGCGGTCAGGCCCACCAGCGGCAGCGACGCGGCCTCTTCCATGCTGAGCGCCTTGGGCTTGAGCGCCAGGGACGCCTCCTTGACGGCCACGTATTCGGCGAAGCTGCCGATGCGGAAGTCATCGGGCCGCGCATAGACCTCGTCGCCCGGCTTGAAACCTTGCACGCGCGGCCCGACTTCGGTGACGACGCCGGCCACGTCATGGCCCAGCACCAGGGGCAGGCGGTAGGGCAGGATGAGCTTGAACTCGCCGCTCCTGATCTTGGCGTCCAGCAGGTTCACGCCGGCGGCGTGGACCTGGACCAGCACCTCGTCATCGCGCAGCGTCGGAGCCGGCACCTCTGCCGACCGCAATGTGCGGTTC
>NZ_JBFULE010001180.1:0-1211 GCF_056400485.1 Roseateles sp. P5_B10 | reverse complement strand
GATCAGGTAGGAGACGCTGCCCTGCACCTTCTGGTTGAGCTCGACGAGGAAGTCATTCGTCGAACGCCGGTCGAGCGGGATCTCCTTCAGGTAGGCGGCCAGCAAGGGCGTCAGCGGCTCGACCTGCAGATAGGGCGCGAGCTCGATCTGCTGGACCTCGTCGTACTTGAAGGGGAAGGTCTGGGCGTGCTCTTCGAGGAAGAAGTCGAAGGGGTTGTAGACCGACATCTCGGCCACCAGGTCCACCGTGACGGTGAACTCGGTCGTCTTCTCGGGGAAGACCAACCGCGCCAGGTAGTTGGCGAACGGGTCCTGCTGCCAGTTGATGAAATGGTCGGCAGGTTCGATGCGCAGCGAGTAGCTCAGCACCGGCGTGCGGCAATGCGGCGCCGGCCGCAGCCGCACGACCTGCGGGCCGAGGCTGACGGGGCGGTCGTATTTGTAGCGGGTGACGTGCTTGAGGGCGACGTGGATGCTCATGTCAGTTGTCCGTTCTGCATTCGCGGCTATCGCGACGCATAGAGTTATCGGGCCGAGCGCCGGGCCGCTCCCAAGCCGGCCCGCGATGGCGATGTGCTCGCGGCTCAATGCCGCGAGCATCGCCGTCCCCTAGGGGGACCGACCGGACCCGCCCGCGTTCAGCGCGGCAGGACAGGGCGAGGGGCACTGTCATCCTGTCGAAGGAACGAGGAAGTCGCGGCTGATGCCTGCGCCGAGATCGGCCACCTCGGCGAGGAAGTCGTCCAGGAAGGGATGCAAGCCCTTGGCCAGGATCTCGTCAATGCGCCCGAAGGCCAGTTCCGCCTCCAGCCGCCCGACGCGGCGCAGCGTCTCGCCCGACTGTGGATTGGCCACGCGCTTGAGGTTGGCCAGCATGCGCGTCACGCAATGCGACAGCGAGCGCGGCATGTCGGGGCGCAGGATCAGCAGCTCGGCCACCTTGTCGGGCTGGATGACGTTGCTGTAGACCTTGCGGTAGATCTCGAAGCCCGACACCGAGCGCAGCACGGCCGACCAGTAGTAGAAATCGCGCGCCGTGTCGCGCTCGGAGACGATCTCCCCGTCGTGGCGATAGAACTTGACGTCCAGCAGCCGCGCCGTGTTGTCGGCCCGCTCCAGGAAGGAGCCGATGCGGATGAAGTGAAAGGCCTCGTCCTGCAGCATGGTGCCGACCGTGACGCCACGCGACAGGTGCGAGCGGTACTTGACCC
>NZ_JBFULE010001179.1:0-1216 GCF_056400485.1 Roseateles sp. P5_B10 | reverse complement strand
CCGTCAGTCGTGGCGCTGGTGACACGCCAGCGTCCTGGGCGATGCGGGTCAGCACCCGGGTGCTGATCAGGCCCAGGTCCTCCAGGCGCTCGCGCAGCGGCGGCACGCGGATCTGGATGACGTTGAGGCGGTAGAACAAGTCCTGGCGGAAGCGCCCCGCCGCCACCTCGGCGGACAGATCCTTGTGCGTCGCGCTGAGGATGCGCACATTGATCGGCGTCTCGGCGGTGGCGCCGACCGGCCGCACCGAACGCTCCTGAATGACGCGCAGCAGCTTGCTTTGCATCGCCAGGGGCAGGTCGCCGATCTCATCGAGGAAGAGCGTGCCGCCATCCGCCGCCTGGAAGAAGCCCTCGCGGTCCTCGTTGGCACCGGTGAACGCGYCCTTGCGGTAGCCGAAGAACTCGGCCTCCAGCAGGTTCTCGGGAATGGCGCCGCAGTTGACGGCGATGAAGCCCTGCCCGGCGCGCACGCCGTGGTCGTGGATGGCCCGCGCCACCAGCTCCTTGCCGGTCCCGGATTCACCCTGCACCAGCACCGGCGCCATGCTGCGCGCCACCTTGTCGATCAGCGAGCGAACCGCGCGGATGGCCGGTGATTCACCCACCAAGCGCAGCGCCGACGCCGGCATTGCCACGCTTTTTTCTTGCGCCGCCGGGCTGGGATCGGGCGCCACGCGGCCCAGTGCCGAACCGACGACGAGGCGGAACTGGCGCAGGTCCACCGGCTTGGTCAGGTAGTCGTAGGCGCCGGCCTTCAAGGCCTCCACCGCGTTCTCGGCCGAGCCGAACGCCGTGATGACGATGGCCTTCTCGGGTCGGCCGGCCTGCTCCAGCCAGCGCAGCAATGCCAGGCCCGAGCCGTCGGGCAGCTTCATGTCGGTGATGACGGCGCTGTAGGTCTGGGCCTGCAGATGCGCCAGCGCCTCTGCCACCGTGCCCGCACTGTCGATCTCATAGCCTTCACGCAGCAGCGTCAGCTCGTAGAGCGTGCGCAGATCGGGCTCGTCGTCGACGACCAGCAGGCGCGGGAGCGTGGCAGTAGTCATGCAGAGGATGCAGATGAGGGCGTGCGCAGTCGAACGCAGAACTCGTTGGCCGCCGCGTCAGTGGCGCGGCGATAGTCGATGCGGGCGCCATGACGCTCGCACAGTTCACGGCAAATGTAGAGGCCCAGGCCCGAACCGCGGCTGCGTGTCGAGAAGAAAGGCTCGAAC
>NZ_JBFULE010001178.1:0-1216 GCF_056400485.1 Roseateles sp. P5_B10 | reverse complement strand
GGACTGGCGCGGGCTCGGGCGAAACAGCATGCCGAAGCGGTCGATGTCGTAGCGCGCGGCACCCGCGTGCATCATCTCGACGGCACAGCAGGCCAAACCGAATGTCATCGGCCAGAGTGAGCCGGTCTTGGACCAGTTGATGAGCTTGTCGACCGACGTGGTGACAAAGCCCTCTTTCAAGACGCCTTCAATACCCATTTGGAATTCCCAGCTTGTGTCGGCGGACGTTTATTCCCAATCGAGGGCGCCTTTTTTCCACTCGTAGGCAAAGCCGACGACCAGAATGCCGAGGAAGATCATCATGGCCCAGAAGCCCGTCGCACCGATCTCCTTGAGCGCCACGGCCCAAGGGAACAGGAAGGCAATTTCCAGGTCGAAAAGAATGAACAGAATGGCGACGAGGTAGTAGCGCACATCGAATTTCATGCGCGCGTCTTCAAAGGCCTCAAAGCCGCATTCGTAGGGGGAGTTCTTGGCCGCGTCGGGCCGATTGGGGCCGAGCAGCGCGCCGAGCACCTGGGGTGCAATCCCGACCACTGCGCCGACCAAAATGAAGAGGATGACGGGCAGGTATTGATCGAGATTCATCTGGGCTTTCTCGGGTCGACTAAACGTCTTCGTCAACGTGGCCCGCATACGCGAGCCACAAAAGCAAACGGGCGCGTCACCAGCAAAACCAAAGTCTCGCTCGCGGATCGCGCCCGCCTTGAACCTAGCCTCAATCAACCCAGCCTGAGGCTGAGCGACTTTGGCGACAGGCCGCTATGGCTGACTCCCGCATCAGTGCCGCGGGAATCCTAGCCGATGTTCTGGTGCCGTCGGCGAGACTCGAACTCGCACAGCTTTCGCCACTACCCCCTCAAGATAGCGTGTCTACCAATTTCACCACGACGGCAGGTACTCAAACATGCCTGGCAGCTAGTGAGGGTTTGCGTGCCAGACAGCCTCGAATTCTATACCGGGAATTAGGGGTGTCCCGGTGAAGAGGCGAGGTTTTTAGTCGGACTTCAGTTGGGGGCAGCGGAGGCGGCAACCGAGGCCGGCGCGACCGGCGCAACGACGGCACCAGGGATGGCGGCAGCGCCCGACGCGGCGGGCGCGACGACGGCGGCGCGGTCCAGCACGCTGTCGGCAGTCGGTGCGGCCGTGCGGCCGTTGGACAGGAAGGCCAGGCCCAGCGTGCAACCAAAGAACAGCGTGGCGGCGACGGCCGTGC
>NZ_JBFULE010001177.1:0-1217 GCF_056400485.1 Roseateles sp. P5_B10 | reverse complement strand
TGTGTAGGCATGGCCGGCATCGGTCAGCTGCTGCTGCACCTTGCGCACCGTCTCGACGATTTGCCGAACTTCCGACAGATGCGCCACCATCGGGATCAACAGTCTGACCTTGCCGAAGGCGCTCGCTCTATAGATGGCGCGCAGTTGCTGACGGAACATGCTCGGCTCGGCCAAGCTCCAACGGATGGCACGCAGGCCCATCGCCGGRTTGAGCACATGCTCGTGGCGCAGTTCGTTGACCGTCAACCGATCCAGCGGCTTGTCCGCCCCCACGTCGACGGTGCGAATCGTGACCGGCATGCCCTTCATCGCCACGACGGCGGCCTTGTAGGCAGCGAACTGTTCTTCCTCACTGGGCAGTTCGCCCTCACGGTTCATGAACAGGAACTCGCTGCGGAACAGCCCGACGCCCGTGGCCCCCGATTCCACTGCCGCCTCCGCGTCGGCAGGCATCTCGATGTTGGCGTGCAATTCGATGTGCTCGCCATCCAGCGTGACGGCCGGCGTGTGCCGCAGGCGCCCCAGCCGCGCGCGCTCCAGTTCGCTCTGGCGCTGGCGGAAGCGGTACTCCTCCAGGACGATGGGCGAAGGATTGACGATGACCGTGCCCGCGTCGCCATCGATGATGACCCAGTCATCCTGCCTGATGAGGCGCGAGGCCTCACGGGTGCCCACCACCGCCGGGATATCCATGCTGCGTGCGACGATGGCGGTGTGGGAGGTCTTGCCGCCAATGTCGGTGATGAAGCCGCGGAAGACGCTGCGCTTGAATTGGATCATGTCGGCCGGAGCAATGTCGGCGGCCACCAGCAGCAGCGGGTCCTCGCCCGCAAAGTCGCGCGGCGTGACGGGCGCAGGCGTGTCACCCCGCTCCTGCGACAGCGCACGCAACACACGCTCGACGACCTGCTCCAGATCAGCCTTGCGCTCGCGCAGGTAGTCATCTTCCATCTCGTCGAACTGGCGTGCCAGCACCTCGAGCTGGGCAGACAGCGCCCATTCCGCGTTGTAGTGCCGCTCGACGATCCACTGGCTGGCGCTCCCGGTCAGGGCCTCGTCGTGCAGCAGCATCAGGTGCACGTCCAGCAAGGCCGCGAGTTCGTGGGGCGCGTCGCCTGGCAGTTCATCCCTCAACGTCTCCAGCTCCAGCACGACGGCGTCGCGTGCGCGCAGCAGTCGCCCAATCTCGGGCTGGACCTCGTCGGGCGTCACGAAAT
>NZ_JBFULE010001176.1:0-1221 GCF_056400485.1 Roseateles sp. P5_B10 | reverse complement strand
TCACGGTACCGACATGGCGACGAAAGTTCTGGAGGCCGAGATGGCGAACTGGTTGCCCACCGTAAAAAATATTCCCCTCGTTCGGCTGTAGAAGGCCAAGCGCAATTTTTAGCAGCGTGGTTTTACCCACTCCTGAAGCGCCCACCACTGCGACACACTCGCCAGCATTGATCTTTAAATTGACATCTTTTAATACCCACGGGTCGTCTTCGCCATAGCGAAAGCTCACTCCTCGCAGTTCAAGACTGGGAGCCAATTGATCGAGGTCGCTATCTGGCGCAGCATCAACCTCGGGAGGCTCCAAACAAATGTCTGACAGTCGTTCTGCATGCAGATCCAACATTTTTAGCTCGACTGCATAGTTGATTAGCGCAGAGATTCGTCCGGTAAATTGGCCTTTATAGCTGAGATACGCAAACAGCATACCAATAGTCATGACTGATCCGGAATCTGGGCCGCCATTGGCGATTCCGGCCAGTATGTATTTCCAACCCAACCACATGACTAACAGATTTTCTAATCCAAAGACCAAGTTATGCACTGTGCCGAAATGCATATTTAAACGGGCTGTGCGTACATCTCGATTCTGGACATCGACCAACAAATTTTGCCAACGAGCGCGACGTTCCTGTTCGCGTCCATATAGCTTCAAAGCTGAAATGGCGCGTATAGTTTCGATAAAGTGAGTGCTCTCCCTTGCCCCTAACACGAGTCGTTCGGCGCCGGCTTCCCGAAACGGAGCAAATACCACCCACCGCATCAGGCCGTATATGGCGACAGCCGTCATTGTTATTGCGGAAAGCACTGGGGCGTAGATCAACATCATCACCAGCGCAGCAACGGCCATCAACCCGTCAAGCACAGCCTCGATGGCTGCATTAGTAAGCGTCCTTTGAATGTCATGCACCGCACCAAACCGCGAAGTAATATCTCCCAGATGGCGTCGCTCGAAGAATTCCACCGGCAGGCGCAGCATGTGGGCAAAAACGTTACTGCTCCATTGCAGTGAAAGAGATTGGCTCAGTACGATGACCATCCAACTACGCGCCATCCCTACAAGGGTTTGAACAATGAGTAGCAGGCCAAACCCAAGCACGACCACCGTCAGCATGTCGGCGTCACCAGAAGTTGCCACGTCGTCTACCAGCATTTGCTGAAGTAGCGGCGCCGTAACGGAAAACACTTCCAGCACGACGGCTAGAGCAAATATTTGCGCTAGTG
>NZ_JBFULE010001175.1:0-1223 GCF_056400485.1 Roseateles sp. P5_B10 | reverse complement strand
TCCAACTGGTGCTCCCGGCCGTCCAGGGTCAGCACGCCTCTTTCCGTCACGCCGGTGATGGCCTCCGTGACCAGCTCCGACTGCGGCAGCGCCAGCGCATGGAAGTAGTCGTTGGAGTAGATGATGCGCTTGCATCCCAGCGGATAGCGGGGTGTCAGTCGTTCGCGCAGCACAGCATCGGGCACATGGCGCCGCAGATGGCCGCGGGCCGTGGCCACCATGGCGCGCCGGGCCAGCGTGCCCTCGTCGAAGCCGCGCCGCCCCAGCTCCAGGAACTGCACCCAGGCATGGCGGGCCAGCGCGGCATAGGGCGGGAAGCGGGCCAGCCAGCGGTCGAGTGCGCCATAGCGCCGGTCCAGCCGCGGCATCACCCAGTTGGGCGTGCGCTGGAACAGCGTGAGCCGTGCCGCCGTGGGTGCCAGCGCCGGCACAAGCTGAGACGCCGTGGAGCCCGTGCCGATGACGCCGATGCGCTTGCCGCCCAAGTCCGCGTCGGCCGGCCAACGCGCCGAGTGCAGCAACTGCCCTTTGAAGGAGGCCAGATCGGGGATGTCGGGCCAGCGCGGCCGGCTCAGCGGGCCGGTGCTGCAGACGAAGAAGCGCGCGCTCAAGGCGCTGCCATCGTCCAGGCTCAGCTCCCAGCGGCCGGCCTGTGCGTCGAAGCGCGCCTCGGTGATGGCCACGCCCAGACGCATGCGTGCCGCCAGGCCGTGCTGCTCGGCCAGGCGCTGCTGGTAGCGGTGAATCTCGGGCGCGTCGGCGAAGCGGTGCGTCCAACAAGGGTTGGGCGCAAAGCTGAAGCTGTAGGCCGGAGCCGGCACGTCGACCTGGGCGCCAGGGTAGCGGTTGCTCCACCAGGTGCCACCCAGCCCGTGAGACTTCTCGACGATGAGGTAGTCATCGACGCCCGCGCGCTGCAGCTGGATGGCCATGCACAGCCCGGACATGCCCGCACCGAGGATGACAACCTCCAACTCGGTGGGCATGGCGCGCATCGGCGCATTATTGCGAGGGCATCCCCGCTTGCCGCTCGGGCGCAACCCGCGCTTGAATCAGCGCATGAGCACCGAACGCTTTTCTCGCTTCGCCGACTTCTACCCCTTCTACCTCAGCGAGCACGGCAACACCATCTGCCGCCGGCTGCACTTCGTCGGTTCGACCCTGGTGCTGGTCTGTCTGTGGCAGCTGTTCAGGACGGGCGCGCTGGTGTGGCTGCTTTACGG
>NZ_JBFULE010001174.1:0-1232 GCF_056400485.1 Roseateles sp. P5_B10 | reverse complement strand
GGCCTGGCGCATCAGCTCGACCTGGCGGTAAAAGCGCCGGCAATTGGTGCAGATGCGGTGGTGCAGGCGCAGCGACAGTCGCTCGGTCAGCGGCATGCTGCGATCTTCCGCCTTGAGCRTGATCTGCGTGGCCTCCCGGCAGGTGATCTTCAGCTTGATCAAGTCGCCCCTCCAGCGGTCGCGCCGCCGAACCAGCCGGCCTGCAGGCAGTCCCGCAGCCTCAGCCGGGCCCGGTGCAGCATGACCCACAAGTTGGTCGGCGTGATCGCCAGTTCCTTACAGATCTCGTCCGATTCCAGCTCCAGCCACTCCCGCATCATGAACAGGCGGCCCTGCTGGCCCGGCAGCTTCTCGACGCAGGCCTCCAGCACCCTCATGAAGTCGACCTGGCGCAGCGAATCCTCGGGGTTGCCCCAGTCGTGCTGGGTCTCGCGCCAGTGGCCGTCGCTGGCGAACAGCAGATCGTCCAGGTCCTCGCCGTCTTCGCTGCTGCAGGTGGTGGACAGCTCGCGGCTGTTCTTGCGGATCTGGTCGACGAGCTTGTGCTTGAGGATGCCGACCAGCCAGGTCTTGAGCTGGCTGTTGCCCGCGAAGGCCTGGGGCTTCTCCAGCGCCGCGAGCAGGGTTTCAGAGACGGCATCCTCGGCCCAGGCGGGGTTGCGCAGCTGCAGGCGCGCGTACTTCAGCAGCGGCGGGCGCAGGGCTTCGATCTGGCGGCAGTAGTCCGCTGAGGCGGTTGGAGCGGTCATGGCGGCGGCAGTGTAAGGACTTGGCAGCGTCTTGCGACTTCGTTCTTGCCGCCGGATGATCGGCCGCCTTTTACCCCCCAACCTTTTGGAGACCTGTCTCATGAAGAACCAAGCCCTCGTGTCCTCCGCCCTTGCCGCCGCCCTGTCCCTGGGCATGGTTGCCCAGGCCCAGGCCGCCGATGCCGCCAAGGAAAAGTGCTACGGCATCGCCAAGGCCGGCCAGAACGACTGCGCCACCGCCAATGGCAGTCACTCCTGCGCCGGCCAGTCCAAGGCCGACAAGGACGCCAACGAATGGAAGTACGTCGCCAAGGGCACGTGCGAGAAGGAAGGCGGCTCGACCAAGGCGCCCGCGAAGAAGTGAGGGCTTGACCGCCATGACCTCGGCGCCACCCTTGCCCTGCGTGGGCATCGGCTGGCGCCAGCCGCATTACGAGACCTTGCTGGCCGAGCGCCCCGCGCTCGGCTTCATTGAGGTCCATT
>NZ_JBFULE010001173.1:0-1236 GCF_056400485.1 Roseateles sp. P5_B10 | reverse complement strand
GGTTGGGACGCTGCTTCAGGATGGCTTCGTACTGCTTGCGCGCAGCGGCGAAGTCGCGCGCGTGCAAGTGCTGCACAGCGACGGCGTTGCGCACCGCGAGGTCGCTGGGGCTGCGCTTGAGCCAGGCGTCTCCCAGCTCGACGGCGGCCTTGGGACCACTCTGGTTGCCGACGGCGCGCATCAAACGCACCAGGCTGGCCTGGGATTTCTCGATGTCATGGGCCTTGCGCAGCGCGTCGATGGCGGCCGTGGCCTGGCCCCGGTAGGTGGCGACTTCGGCAAGCAGGTTGTAGCCGAGCGCCGACTTGGGCGCTGCCTGGATGACCTGTTTGGCGCGCTGCTCCGACTTCGCCGCATCGCCCTGCGTCAGCTCGATGCTGGCGAGCATGGCCTGGGCCGGCAGATAGTCGGGGTTGCCGCTCAGAGCCTTGTCAAGGCTGTAGGCAGCGCCGGCGTAGTCCTTGATGCCGACCTGCTGGCGCGCGACTTCCAGCAGGCGCGGTGCATCGAAGGCGGCGCGGCGGGCGGCATTGGTCAATGTGGTCTTGGCCCCGGCCGCGTCGCCGTTGGCAGCCTGGGCGCTGGCATAGGCCTGCAGGGCTTCGACATCCTCGGGCAGCTTGGCCAGCAAGAACTTGGCCGCGTCGACCGCGCGGGCCGGCTGGCCTTTGCGCAGGTGCCAGGCGACGAGGGCGAAATTGGCGCGCGTTTCGCGGGCGCTGCTGGCCTCTGCGGCACTTTCCAGCCATTTGAGCGCCTCGTCGTCCTTGCCCCACAGTTCGTTCAGCAGGGCCAGTTCGAACAGCACATTGGTATTGCGCTCGTCATTTTTCAGAACTTCCCGCAGCCGCTTGTTGGCGGCTTCGAAATTGCCAGTCACGGTGTCGATGCGAACCAGGCCCAGGCGGGCCTCCATCAGTTGCGGGTCGAGCTTGAGCGCCTTCTCATAGCCGGAGCGTCCGCCGGGATAGTCGCCCGCCTGGGTCTTGGCATAGGCCTGGACCATGAGGACGGTTGCATTGTTCGGGTTGGCGCGCGCCAGCGTATCGGCCACGGCCAGGGCCTTGGGGGCCTGGCCTTCGCGCAGATACAGGGTGACCAGCGCCAGCCCGGCATAGGTCTGCTTGGGGTCGCTCTTGYAGGCCTTGGCAAGTTCGTCGGCTGCGGGTGTCGCCTTCCCGCTTTGCAGCAGGGACAGGCCCAAAGCCGTGCGGTACTCCGGCGAATCCTTGGCCT
>NZ_JBFULE010001172.1:0-1237 GCF_056400485.1 Roseateles sp. P5_B10 | reverse complement strand
GCGTCATGCAGATAGCTCAACAGGAAACGGCCGCCGACGGCAGAGGCTGCCGTCATCGCATCCGGGCCCTCGGGCACCAGCGTCTTCCAATTGGCCTGCGCCGGGTTCTTCAGGTCGACAGCGACGAGCTTGCCGCGCGGGGCGCCCTTGTCGGTCTTGACAATCAGCTTGCCGTTGACGGCGGCGACAGGGGTGTACTGGGCGTCGAAGTCCAGCGTGATGGGCTGGGGCTTGCCGCCGGCAAAAGCCCCCTTGGGCAGGGGCAGCACCATCAGGCCGTTCTTGCTGCCGGCGCTCTTCCAGACGCTGATGACCAGCAGTTGGCCGTCGTCCGACACCTCGGTGCCAAAGCCCCACTCCTTGTCGTCGCGGTTCTCGGCGACGAGCAGGTCCTCGCTTTGGGCCGTGCCGAGGCGGTGGTAATAGAGCTTCTGGAAGTAGTTGGCGCCCTTGAGCTTGTCGCCTTCCTTGGGCGCGTCATAGCGGGCGTAGAAGAAGCCCTTGCCATCGGCCGTCCAGGCGGCGCCGCTGAACTTGACCCATTCGATGGTGTCGGCGAGATCCTGTCCGGTGGCCAGGTCACGCACCTTCCAGGTCTGCCAGTCGGAGCCGGCACCGGCGATGCCATAGGCCAGCAACTTGCCGTCGCGCGAGGGCACGACGCCGCTCAGTGCCACGGTGCCGTCCTTGGACAGCAGGTTGGGGTCCAGCGCCACGACCGGCGTGTCGGCCAGGGACTTGGCCGTGTAGAGGACGTTCTGCTGCTGCAGGCCGTCGTTGCGGGTCCAGAAATAGCGGCCGCCTTCGCTGAAGGGGATGCCGAAGCGCTCGAAGTTGTAGAGCTCGGTGTAGATGCGGCGCGCCGGCAGGCGCTGCGGCATGGCGGCCAGGAACTTGTCGGTGACCTCGTTCTGGGCGATCACCCAGGCCTTGGTCTCGGCACTGTTGTCGTCCTCCAGCCAGCGGTAGGGGTCGGCGACGGCCGTGTCGTGATAGGCATCGATCTGGTCGGCCTTGCGCGTGACGGGGTAGGTCAGCGACTGGGCCTGGGCGCTGGTAGCGAGCACGGCGGCAGCAAGGGCGAGGGCGGACAGGGGAAGCTTCATCAGGCGGAGTCCTGGGTTCGGTAAGGCCGGGATTCTCGGCGCCGCCCGCAGGCGGCGCCGATCGTCATGCGATGAAGCCCTGACAGCAATAACCCTCAGCTTCGATAGTCCGCGTTGATGCTGACGTAGTC
>NZ_JBFULE010001171.1:0-1241 GCF_056400485.1 Roseateles sp. P5_B10 | reverse complement strand
CGGACACGCTGAGCGCCATACCGTCCATGCTGCTGGGGCGGCGCCTGGGGCCGATCCGATCCGGTGGTCCTGGCTATCTCCATGGCAAGGACGGGGAGCGCTTCGATGCCACCACGCCGACTCTCATCAGTGCGCTGGCCCAGAACGGCCACAGCACGTCCGTGGTGGGCTTCTTCCACGACTACTGCCGGCTGTTCGCACAGGCGCGCCATTGCTTTGCCGAACCGGTGCAATTCTTTCCAGGCTGGGCAGCGGCGCTAGCGCGCGCCGTGCGGTCGGGCAACGACTTCGACTCCGCCTACTCGGACTTCATGCGGCAATGGCGCAGCAGCTTCGAACGGCTGCGCGCTGCGGCGCTGAGTGCCACGGCCCAAGCCGACAGCGAGCTGGTCTGGCTGCACCTCAATGTGCCGCATCCACCGATGGTTCTGCCGGCTTCGAGTGCCACTCGCGGTCTGGGCGCCGACTACCGTGCCAACCTCGATCTGATACCCAGTCTGATCGCCGACCTGCGCAGCAGTATTGACGCCACCGGCACGCCCACCACGTTGGTACTGACGTCGGATCATTGGCTGCGCGAGAAGGAACTCTGGGGCCCGATCTACGAACGCCAGCTCGGCCCGGGCCGGGGCAAAGCGGGCAAGAGCGACGACCAGCATGTACCTTTTGTTGTCTGGTTCGCTGGCGCGCCGACCGGGTCAGGGCTGCGATACGCAGCGCCTTTCAGCACAACAGTCATTCGCTCATTGGTGCCGGCGTTGCTGGACGGCCGCGTGACGACGCCGGTTGCTCTGTCGCAATGGCTGGCGTCGCAGCCTCCGGGCGATCTGAGCCGCTTCAGCGAAAAATCAGACAGCACCAGTGTTCATTGACGTGATGGCCATCATCACCGAGATCATCAGCACGCCGATGACCGCGCCGATGAGGAGGATGGCAACGGGCTCGATCAACGCCATCGCTGCCTTCTGACGCTCGCGCGCCGCATCGGTCTGCATCTGGCCGAGCGACATCAGCATGGCGTCCAGCGTGCCCGCGCGCTCACCCACCTTGATCAGGTTCAGGCGTGCCGGCGCGATCCAGACCGTGTGGCTCATCGCCTCGAACAGGCTGCGTCCGTTCTCCAACGCCCGCGTGGCCGACGCCACCAGCACGCCGAACTCATACAGGCTGGTGGCGCCACGCGACAGGCGCAGTGCTTCAAGCAGTGGCACGCGGTTGCGCAGCATGGTGCCGGTCAGCGT
>NZ_JBFULE010001170.1:0-1244 GCF_056400485.1 Roseateles sp. P5_B10 | reverse complement strand
GCCGAAGTCCCACCCATAACTTGCAATGTTGGCTTCAGCATCTGTACTCGCAGAACCGGAARAGGTAGTGAAGATTCCGGCCTGCAAATTAACCGAGGGCACGGAAATGACCGCCACGGGGGGCGTGTTCGGCTGAAGGCAAAGCTCCCAGATGCCGAACAGCGCTGAGCCCCTGGAGTGGCCGTACACCGAGTAGCCACACCCCGTGGAAGGTGCAAACGTAGTCAGCGCAAGAGACACGTTCCCCGGGTTTGTTGTCGGCACGTGCACCTCGGTCCACAAGAGGGTTCTCGTGTCGAAAGTCCACAGATCGTCCAATGCCGAACCGGAAGGCGAAACGCCACCAAACAGAACGACAACTCCATTTTTCGAGTCGAAATACATCTGCGCGTAGCTGCGTTCGCTCGGGCCAACGGCTCCGGTTACTTCCCTCCAACTGTTGGTTGCAGGGTCGTACAGCCACGTGTCGTTTAAATAGGCATTGTTGATGCACCGCACCGACTGTCGATCAAAGCATACCCCTCCAAACAACACGAATTGGCGACTGAAGGAGTCGTAGACAAACTGGTTCTCTATCTGGCCGCGGGGCTCAGGCGAAGTCCCTTGGCCAGCAGGGATCGCAAGCGTAAATTCTCTGGTCGAAAAATTCAGTTTATACAATGAATTATCATTGCTGGCACTTCCGAACATATAGGCATTGGCGCCATCTCCAGCGAACCCTGCGCTATGACGCTCTGTGGGCGCCAATCCGGTATAGCCCCAGTGACGCTCCATCAGCCTGATGTATTGCCCAGTACTCAGGGAGTATGCCCAAGCACCGCTTCCGAAGTCCGCGTATACGGAATAGGCCGCACCGGCGCTGATCCCGATATCGCGGTCCAACGTCAGCGTCTTGAGCGCCGCATCATAGGACAGGACCACGGCAGTCGGACTACCGCCGTTTTGCACGAGCCAATCCTTGTAGAAATCATTCGTCGTGGCTGGCAGCGTCGGATCAACCAACTTCGTGCCCGTCGTACCTGCACCAGCAGACCGCATAAAACCCTGCTGGCTGGCACATCTGTAGCCACTGCCACCATTCCAAAGCCAGAAATAGTTATTTATGGGATCAAATACCACGCCGCTTTCGTCTGAGCCATTGGGTTTATTGAACGAAGTATTGCCCGCACAGCTGTTATTGGGATCGAGCAGCGTCCATGACTTGGCAAGAGGATCAAAAGCCCAAACATCGTTGAGATAGGCTC
>NZ_JBFULE010001169.1:0-1247 GCF_056400485.1 Roseateles sp. P5_B10 | reverse complement strand
GATCTACGCGATGCTCAGCAAAGGCCAGGAGTACACCGATGCGGGTCAGGACTACTTCGAGGAGCGCTACCGGGAGCGGGTGCTGAGGAACCTGCGGCAGCGGGCTCAGCAACTCGGCATGCAGATCGTGCCCGTGGCCCAGACCGCCTGAAACCTCTTTGCAGATCAACTATTTGGTGGGTGTTTCTTGAGAGGTGATTGCAGCGGCTCGGTCATGGAACTTTCAAGACAGTTTCGACGGACGCCCGGCATTCTGCCCACCTCACGAACAGCAAAGACAGGCATCTTCGCGACTTCGAATATGGTGTCATGGCTTGTCGCGATTTCGCAAAGCTGCCTCTTGCGACAGGCCGCTTCTGGCCGACAGCTGCTCTGACTGAACCGTAGTGCGCTAAGCCCAAGGACCGTTAATCAGCGCTCGCGTCTCCTCGACAGCGATGCGCCACATCTCCAGCACCTCGGCGTCAGGTCGCTCGTAAGCGCCGCCGAAGTTGCCGTCGCCCGCCAGCTCGCGCGCCGCATCGGGCGCCAGCACCGCATAGCGCTGATAGTCCACCGGCGGCTTGCGGCCTTCCGGCTGGGTCACGCCGGCCAGGCGTGTCCAGGGCAGGTTCTCCATCCACGAGGCGYGGGCCGAGTGCGGGTCGATGGCCTTCACATGGGCCAGCGTCTTGGGTGAATTCCACCAATTGTGGAAGCGCACCCGGGTGCGCGGATGGGCGGCCATCCATTCGGCCACCGCCGCCGCGACCGGCTGGTTGCCGCCATGGCCGTTGACGATGAGGATGCGGCGAAAGCCTTGGTGGTCCAGGCTGTCGAGCAGGTCATGGACGACGCATCGGCCGTGGAGTTGGCGTGGAACAGTGAGTAGTCGAAGCCATCGGGGCTGGCTTCGGTGCAGACGGTGAGGGTCTTGGCAGAGGCCGAAGCGGCCACCAGTGCGAGTGCCGCGAGCAACAGCCTCATGCGGGGCGCCTCCAGGCCATGCCCAGCGTGCGCGGCGCCGTGTGCACAAAGCCGAACTGGGCATAAAGGGCGTCGGCCGGCACGTCGGCCAAGAGGCTGACATAGCCGGTCTCGGGCACGTGCTCGCGCAGCCAGGCGGCGATCTCGGCCATGATGAGCTTGCCCAGGCCCTTGCCCTGGTGCTCGGGCAGCACGGCGATGTCGACGACCTGGAAGGCCGTGCCGCCGTCGCCAATGACGCGGCCCATGCCGACGGGCTCGCCGCCGTGCAGGATCTGCAC
>NZ_JBFULE010001168.1:0-1253 GCF_056400485.1 Roseateles sp. P5_B10 | reverse complement strand
GGCCAAGGTATGCCTTGGACGAGGGGCGCTACTTTAGCCAGTCCAGCGCCCAGGCACCCTGCTGCCAGCGCTGCAGCCACAGCAGGCCGATCAGGGTCTTGGCATCGGTCAGCTCGCCTTGGGCGGCGAGGCGGTCGAGATCGTCGACCGTGTGTGTGACAAGCTCGAGAAACTCGCCCTCGTCCAACTTCTGCTCGCCCTTGTTCAGGCCACGCGCGAAGTAGATGTGGATGCCTTCATCCGAGTAGGCGATTGCGTTGTGTAGTACACCGGCATAGGCCCATTCGGTGGCGCTGTAGCCGGTCTCCTCCAGCAGCTCACGGCGACCGCAGACCAGCGGGTCTTCGCCGGCGTCGAGCTTGCCGGCCGGGAACTCCAGCATCACGCGGCCCATGGGGTAGCGGTATTGGCGCTCCATCAACAACCGGCCATCGTCCAGCAGCGGTACGACCATGACGGCGCCGGGGTGGCGGATGTATTCGCGGTGCGCGGCGGTGCCGTCCGGCAGCGCGACACGATCGCGGCGCACGTCGAGGAAGTGGCCCGCGAAGACCTGTGTGCTTTCGAGCAGGCGCTCGACGAGATGGGGGTCTTCGCTGTCAGAGGTGGCCACGGCGCAAATATCTCCAGACAAAGCCGGGAAAGCCCAGCGTGATGAAGAGACAGGTCGCCGCGGCATAGAACTCCCAGCCTTGCGCATGGCGCTGGCCGATGCGGGCCTCCAGCACCGAGCCGAGGGCAAAGGTCAGCGCGGCCATCAATACCAGTTCGAGCAGCCGCCACCAGGCCGCTTTCGGCGCTTGGCGCGGGCCAACGAGGAGTAGCCTCTCGCTGAAGTAAGGCAGGTTGGCCGCGATGACGGCCGCGGCGAGGACCAGCCAGACGGCGGCGGACTGGTCCATGGATGCGTTCAGGTGGCGAGGGCCTGGCGGATGGCGACCTTGCACAGCTCCAGCAAGCCACCCGGCAGCAGGCCGAAGACCAGCACGGCGGCGCCGTTGAGGGTCATGACGAAGCGCACGTCGGCCGGCGCAGCCAGCGGGGCCGTATCGGTCGGGGCGTCGAAGAACATGACCTTAACGATGCGCAGGTAATAGAAGGCGCCAACCAGCGACACGACGACGGCGAAGCCTGCGAGCCACAGGTAGAACGGCATCTGCGTGGCCACCAGGGCCTGCAGCACGGCCAGCTTGGCATAGAAACCCACGGTGGGCGGCACGCCGGCCAGCGAGAACATGAACAGCGTCATGACC
>NZ_JBFULE010001167.1:0-1253 GCF_056400485.1 Roseateles sp. P5_B10 | reverse complement strand
CGAACCCACGTAGTCAGCTTGGGAAGCTGAAGTTCTACCATTGAACTACACCMGCAATGGGCCGCGAGTTTACAGGGCTGAATGCGATTCCCACGGCTACAGTCGCGCGCATGACGTCCTCCGCCTCGCCCGCCCAGCGTCCGCCTGCCACTTTGCTGATCGCCTGGCGCCAGTTGCTGCGGGACTGGCGGGCCGGCGAGTTGCGCTTGCTGATGCTGGCCGTGGCCCTGGCCGTCGCGGCACTGTGCGCTGTGGCCTTCCTGTCCGACCGCCTCGACCAGGGCCTGCGCCGCGACGCCGCCAAGCTGCTGGGCGGCGATGCCGTCGTTGCCAGTGACCAGCCCACGGCCCCTGCCCTCGTCGACCTGGCCGCCGCCCAGAACCTGACCACCGTGCGCACGGCCACCTTCCCCAGCATGGCGCGCAGCGACGAAGCCCATGGCGGCGAGAGCCGGCTGGTGGCCGTGAAGGCCGTTGGTGCGGGTTATCCGCTGCGCGGCAGCATCAAGCTGCGCGAGGCCCTGCCCGGCCGCAGCGGTGCGCCAGCCGCCGGCGAGGTCTGGGTCGACCCGGCCGTGGCCGATGGCCTGGGGCTGAAGCTCGGCGACACGCTGCTGCTCGGCGACGCAAAGCTGAAGCTCGCTGCGTTGATCGAGACCGAGCCCGACCGTGGCGCCGGGTTCATGAGTTTCGCGCCGCGCGTCATGCTGGCCGAGGCCGACCTCGCCGCCACCCGTCTCGTGCAGCCCGCCAGCCGCCTCACCTACCGCATGGCGGTCGTGCCCGGCCCGGGCGCAGCACCGGGTGCCGTCGGCCGCTTCGTGGCCGGCGCCGAGCAACTCGTCGAGAAGGACAAGCTGCGTGGCGTGCGCCTGGAGTCGTTGGAGTCCGGCCGCCCCGAGATGCGCCAGACGCTGGACCGCGCGGCCCGCTTCCTGCGCCTGGTGGCCATGCTGTCAGCCCTGCTCGCAGCCGTGGCCGTGGCGCTGGCGGCACGCGACTTTGCAGCCCGCCATCTGGACGACTGCGCCATGCTGCGCGTGCTCGGCCAGCCGCAGCGCCGCATCGCCTGGGCGTACGGCCTGGAGTTCCTGCTCGCAGGCCTGAGCGCCAGCGCGGTCGGCGTGCTGGGCGGCCTGGCCCTGCACCAGGTTTTCGTGTCGCTACTGGCCGGGCTGATCGACGTCGACCTGCCACCGCCCAGCATCTGGCCGGCGCTGCTGGGCCTGGGCCTGGGCTTGTCGGGCTTGTCG
>NZ_JBFULE010001166.1:0-1257 GCF_056400485.1 Roseateles sp. P5_B10 | reverse complement strand
ATATTGGCCAGGAAGCTGCTCTTGGCCTGGCTGGCGGTTTCGGCGGCCTCGCGCGCGGCGACCAGGGCGGCCTGGCTGGCCTTGAGATCGGYGATGTCGTGGGCATTGAAGAGCATGACCGTGTCGCCAGTGACCGGGTCGCGCATGGGCCGCGCGTCCAGTGCATGCCAACGCAGGCCGGCCAGGGTCTGCAATTCGACGTCCTGGTGGCAGGTCTGGCCGCGCTGCACGCGGCCCAGGATGCTGGCGGCATCGCCAATGTGAGCAAACAGGCGGGTGAACTCGGTCTGGTCGGGGCCGGGCGGCGTGTCACCGAACGTCAGGGCCGCAGCCGGGTTGCGCATCAGCAGTTCGCCCTGGCCGAGGCCGAAAACGGCGATGCGCACCGAAGTGTGTTGCACAGCCTCAACGCCGCGCAGCATGGCGAGATCGGCCCCGCCGCCCAGCGAATCGGCCGCGAACAGCATGACCTGACGGCGTTCCGGCGTGCGCATGCCGCGCGACACCAGCATGACCGTCGTCGGCTCGCCCTTGGGATAGAGAGTCCACTGCTCGCGGACGATCTTGCCCTGCGCATGGTCGGCCGCCGTGACGGCCAGGCGCTCGCGCACGGCATCGCCATGCTCGGAAAAGTCGCGCGACAGGAATTCCTCGGCGCTGTCGGCATGCCAGAAGCGCAGGGCTGCGGCATTGGCCCAGAGGTTGCGCTGTTGTTCGGGGTCGAAGACCCACAGAGGAACGTCGAGCCAGTCGTAATGGCTCAGGCTGGCGAAGTCGAGGAGCATGTGGGCGCGTTGAGAGGCGCGCGATTGTCACCGCTCGTCACATCTGTCGCCCGTGAACTACTGCGCGGCCGCGCCGCGCAGGTTCAACCGCGGCGCACTCGGCGCAATTCGTCCAGGATCAGCAGGACGGCGCCGACGGTGATGGCGCTGTCGGCGACGTTGAAAGCAGGGAAATACCAGCTTCGAGCGTGAACCTGGATGAAGTCGACGACGTAGCCGTGGATGGCGCGGTCGATGACATTGCCTAGCGCGCCACCCAGAATCAGCGTCAACGCCCAAGCGAACAGCTTCTGGTGGCCATGGCGGCGCAGCATCCAGATGATGAAGCCGGCCGCGGCCAGGCCCAGGCCGAGGAAGAACCAGCGTTGCCAGCCGGAGGCGCCATGCRGGAAGCTGAAAGCGGCGCCGAAGTTGTGGGCGCGCACGACGTCGAAGAAGCTGGTGACTGGGTGCACGTCACCGAGCTGGAAGG
>NZ_JBFULE010001165.1:0-1260 GCF_056400485.1 Roseateles sp. P5_B10 | reverse complement strand
CAATAAGGCATGCAGATTGCCCTACCCACAGCGATGCTCGCCGGCCTGAGCCCGGAGCAGTTCATGCACAAGCACTGGCAGAAGAAGCCGCTGCTCGTGCGCCAGGCCTTCGATCCCGCGCCGTCGCCGGCTTCGCTGAAGGAGCTGGCCGCGCTGGCGGCGCGCGACGATGTCGAGTCCCGCCTCGTCACCGCCTTTGATGGCGAGTGGAAGCTCAAGCAAGGCCCCATCGCGCGCCTGCCGGCGATGAGCAAACCCGGTTGGACCCTGCTGGTGCAAGGCCTGGATCAGCATTTGGCGGAAGGGCGCGCGCTGCTCGACCTTTTTCGCTTTGTGCCCGAAGCGCGGCTGGACGACCTGATGCTGTCCGTGGCCAGCGACGGCGGCGGCGTCGGTCCGCATTTTGATTCCTACGACGTCTTCCTGATCCAACTCGCCGGACAGCGCCGCTGGCGCATCGCCGCCCAGCGCGATGCCGTGCTGCGTGACGACGTGCCTCTGAAGATCATTGCCAATTTCAAGGCCGAAGAGGAATTCGTGCTGCAGCCGGGCGACATGCTCTACCTGCCGCCGGGCTGGGCGCATGACGGCGTCGCGGTCGGCTCCGGCTGCATCACCGGCTCGGTTGGCTTTCGAGCGTCGAGCGTTGAGGGTCTRGCGGCTGAGCTGCTGCCGCGACTGCTGGATGACGTCGACAGCGCCAGCAAGCTCTACGCCGACCCACGCCAGGAGGCCACCGCCGAGCCTGCCCGGGTGCCRCCTGCCTTGCTGGATTTCGCCCGCCGCGCCGTCGAAGCCGCCGTGCAGCGGCCGCAGGCGCTGGAGCGGGCTCTGGGCGAGGCGCTGACCGAGCCCAAGGCAACCGTCTGGTTCGAGCCCGGCGAACCCCTGGCGCCGGGCCGCGATGCGGTGCTCGACCGCCGCAGCCGCATGCTCTACGACGCTGCCCATGTCTTCCTGAACGGCGAGAGCTTTCGGGCTGGCGGCCGCGACGCAGCGCTGATGCGCAGCCTGGCCGACAACCGGGTGCTGGGGGCCGCCGAGGTCGCGCGCCTGTCTCCCGACGCGCGCGAGCTGCTGGACCAATGGACCGAGGATGGCTGGGTTCAGCCACAGACGCCATGAACGCACAAACTTTTGCCGGCCGGGCCGATTTCCAGCGCCTGCTCACCGAAACCCTGGCCTGGGCGGGCGCACAAGCTTGTCGTGAGCTGCACGCCTGGGACGCAGACTTCGTCGACTGGCCGCTGTCCGAAGCGG
>NZ_JBFULE010001164.1:0-1262 GCF_056400485.1 Roseateles sp. P5_B10 | reverse complement strand
AGGCGAGGCAGAGCCGCCTCTGCACGTCCACCAGCACCAGCGACCCGCCCCAGCCGCCCCAGAAGCAGATGCGCTGCTCGGGGATGAAGGGCAGCGTGGCCGGTTCGGGCAGGCCGTAGCCGATGCCCATGCACAGCGGCACGCCGAGCACGAGGTCGATGCCGCGGGCCTGCACGTCGAAGATGCGACCCACCGTCTCGGGCTTCAACCAACGCCGGCCGGCGAGCGTGCCCTCGCAGGCGACGATGGACTGCAGCCGCGCTACCGAGCGCGCATTGCCATGACCGTTGGCCGCACCAATGTCGGCCCGGCACCAGTCCTCGCGGTGGCTGTAGGCCGCGTCGGGCGCGGGGTTGCCCAGGGTGCGCAGCATGGGGCTGTCGGGTGGGATGGCCGAGAAGTCGACCGGCGTGGGTGGCGGCGGCACAACGCGGGCCACGCGCGCATCGTGCTCGGGCGGCAGGCCGATGTGGAAGTCGGCGCCCAGCGGTCCGGCCAGCTCGCTGGCGAGAAAGGCGCCGGTCTTCTGCCCGGTGATGCGGCGGATCAGCTCGCCGACCAGATGGCCGTAGTTCAGCGCGTGATAGCCCGAGGCGCTGCCCGGCGTCCACCAGGGCGACTGCGCCGCCAGCAGCGCCGTGCTGCGCTCCCAGTCGCAGAGGTCGCCCATGCCCATGGGCTGCTCCCAGCCGCTGACGCCCGAGGTGTGGCCCAGCACGTCGCGCACCAGGATGCCGCTCTTGCCGTTGGCGGCGAACTCGGGCCAGTAGGCGGCCACGGGCGCGTCCAGGTCCAGCTCGCCGCGGTCGGCCAGCAGCAGGGCGCACAGCGAGGTCATGGTCTTGGTGGTGGACCAGACATGGGTCAGCGTGTTGCGGTCCCAGGGCTGCTGCTGCGCCTCGTCGCGCCAGCCGCCCCAATGGTCGAGCACCAGCTCGCCCTCGATGGTCAGCGCCAGCGAAGCGCCCAGGTCGTCGCCGCGCTCGAACAGCGCGTCGAACGCGTCGGCGAGCGGTTCCCAGCGGGGCTGGTGGTGGCCCAGCAGATGCTTCATAGCGGTCTCCTCAGAAGTCGTAGCTCGCGCCGATGGCGAACTGGCGCGGCGGCGTGTAGGTGACCTGGCGGGCGGCGCCCAGCAACGGCGAGGCGATGCTCATGCTGGTGAAGGCCGTCGTGTCGGCCACGTTGCGCACATTGGCCCAGAGCTTCCAGGGGCCGGCAGCCGGCCGCAGCGTGGCGGTGAGGTTCAGGAGGCCGTAGGC
>NZ_JBFULE010001163.1:0-1271 GCF_056400485.1 Roseateles sp. P5_B10 | reverse complement strand
CCGATGAGGCGTGCGGCGCGGGCGAGGATGTTCTCGTTGATCCAGTCCATGAAGTACTTGTTCTCCAGGACGATGATCRGCGGGCGCAGCACCTTGGCCAGCGTGGCCGGAATGCTCGGGGCGACCATGTAGAACACGTAGGCCGTCACGACACCGGCCAGCGCGAGCCAGAACGGCAGCGAGGTCAAGCCGTGCAGGGCCATTGCGGCGGCGCCATGGAACTCCTCGGCCAGTTCCTCCATCGCCGGGTGGGCGTGCAGGTTGACGAAGATGGCGTCCTTGAAGAAGTCGCCGAACAGCATCGGCTGGATGGTCATGAAGCCGATGACGACCGACGGGATGGCCAGCAGCACCAGCGGCGCGGTGACAACCCAGGGCGACTCGTGCGGCACGTGGGCGTGGTGGTCGCCGTGGTCGTCATGACCGTGCTGCTCGTCATCTTCCGGCGGGAAGGGCTTGTGGTGGAAGTTCTCCTTGCCGTGGAAGACGAGGAAGTACATCCGGAACGAATAGAAGGCCGTCACGAACACACCGACGATGACGGCGAAGTAGGCGAAGTGCGCGCCCGGCAGATGGCTGGCGTGCACGGCCTCAATGATCGAGTCCTTGGAGTAGAAGCCCGAGAACAGCGGCGTGCCGATCAGCGCGAGCGAACCCAGCAGCGACGTGATCCAGGTGATGGGCATGTACTTGCGCAGGCCGCCCATGTTGCGGATGTCCTGGTCATGGTGCATGCCGATGATGACGGAGCCCGCGCCCAGGAACAGYAGCGCCTTGAAGAAGGCGTGCGTSAWCAGGTGGAAGACGGCCACCGAGTAGGCCGAGGCGCCCAGGGCGACGGTCATGTAACCCAGCTGGGACAGCGTCGAGTACGCCACGACGCGCTTGATGTCGTTCTGGATGATGCCGAGGAACCCCATGAACAACGCCGTGATCGCACCGATCACCATGACGAAGTTCAGCGCCGTGTCGCTCAGCTCGAACARCGGCGACATGCGCGCCACCATGAAGATGCCGGCCGTCACCATCGTGGCGGCATGGATCAGCGCGGAGATGGGCGTCGGACCTTCCATCGAGTCCGGCAGCCAGACGTGCAGCGGGAACTGCGCCGACTTGCCCATCGCACCGATGAAGAGGCAGATGCAGGTGATCGTCATCAGCGACCAATCGGTGCCGGGGAAGATCATCTGCGACAGGATCTCGGACTTGGCGAAGGTCTCGGCGTAGTTCAGCGAACCCCCGAAGGCCACCAGCAGGCCGATGCCCAGGAT
>NZ_JBFULE010001162.1:0-1271 GCF_056400485.1 Roseateles sp. P5_B10 | reverse complement strand
GCCCAAGCCCATGCCGGCCTGCGCGACGCCCGTCACGCAGGGCATGATCGTTCGCACCAAGAGCGACAAGGCGATCAAGGCCCAGCAGGGCGTCATGGAATTCCTGCTGATCAACCATCCGCTGGATTGCCCCATCTGCGACCAGGGCGGCGAGTGCCAGCTGCAGGATCTGGCCGTCGGCTACGGTGCTGGCAAGAGCCGCTACACCGAAGAGAAGCGCGTCGTCTTCCACAAGAACGTCGGCCCGCTGATCTCGATGGAAGAGATGAGCCGCTGCATCCACTGCACCCGCTGCGTGCGCTTCGGCCAGGAGATCGCCGGCCAGATGGAGCTGGGCATGGCCCACCGCGGCGAGCACAGCGAGATCCAGACCTTCGTCGGCCGCACGGTGGACTCCGAGCTGTCGGGCAACATGATCGACATCTGCCCGGTCGGTGCGCTCACGAGCAAGCCGTTCCGCTACAGCGCCCGCACCTGGGAACTGTCGCGCCGCAAGAGCGTCAGCCCRCACGATTCSACCGGTGCCAACCTGATCGTCCAGGTCAAGAACCATCAGGTCCTGCGCGTCGTTCCGCTCGAGAACGAAGACGTCAACGAATGCTGGATCGCCGACCGCGACCGCTTCAGCTATGAAGCGCTGAACAGCGACCAGCGCCTGACCGCGCCCATGATCAAGCAGGGCGGTGCCTGGAAGCAGGTCGACTGGACGACGGCGCTGGAATACATCGCCAACGGCCTCAAGACCATCAAGGCCGACCATGGCGCGGCCGCCATCGGCGCGCTGGGCTCGGCCCACAGCACGGTGGAAGAGCTGCACCTGCTCGCACAGCTTGTGCGCGGCCTGGGCAGCGACAACATCGACCACCGCCTGCGCCACAGCGACTTCGGCAATGTCGCGTCAGCCGGCCAGGCGCACTGGCTGGGCACCAGCATCGCGAGCCTGTCCGAGCTCGACCGCGCCCTCGTCGTCGGCTCCAACCTGCGCAAGGACCACCCGCTGTTCGCCGCCCGCCTGCGCCACGCCGCGCGCCGTGGTGCCGCCGTGCATCGTGTCGGCCTGAGCAGCGATGACTGGCTGATGCCGCTCGCCGCTTCGCAATCCGTCGCGCCCTCGGGCTGGGTGCAAGCCCTGGCCGATGTGGCTGCCGCCATTGGTGCTGGTGCACCGCTCGCCGGCACCGTCACCGACGAAGCCAAGGCCATCGCCGCCAGCCTGCAGTCCGGTAAAGCCAAGGCCATCCTGCTGGGCAACGCTGCCGCCGAGCACTCGC
>NZ_JBFULE010001161.1:0-1272 GCF_056400485.1 Roseateles sp. P5_B10 | reverse complement strand
ATCTTGTTCTCCGAGCCAGCCGGCAGCATGCCCGGCGGCGGCGGCTCGGGGCTCTCGGAGTTGCGCATCAGGAACTCCACCTTGGCGCCCAGGGCCTTCTTGTAGAACTCGATGGCCTCTTCGCAGCGGCCGTTGAAGAACAGGTAGGGGTCGATCTTCATGCGAGTCTCCTTCAGTTCAGAGAGAGGAAGGACTCTAGCGCCGCCGGCCGGGAGGGTGCCGGCAGCTTGTGTCAGGGCGTTTTGAAGTCTCCCGCCGTCGAGATGACAAAGTTGTCGGCCACGATGTGCCTCCGCCAGGCCGCATTGGCCTGCTCGACGCTGACGGCCGCCAGCGCATCGTCGCGCTTTTGCGCCGCGGCCCAGGTCTCGCCGCGTTCGGCCAGGCTGGTCAAGCCACCGGCCAGGGCACCGGGGTCGGCGCGGCCCTGCTTGCGGCCTTCCAGGATGTCCTTCTTGGCGCGCTCCAATTCGGCCGCCGTGACGCCATCCCTGGCCATGCGGGCCACTTCCTCCTGCACGACGGCAATGACGCGCTCGCGCTTGTCCGGCGCATAGCTGGCCTGGATGGCGAAGCTCCCGGCATTGCCCCAGTAGCCCGCGTTCAAGGAGGCGCCGATGCCATACGTCAGCCCTTCCTTCTGGCGCACGCGCTCGGACAGCCGGCTCTCCAGCCCGCCGCCGCCGAAGATGTGCACGGCCAGTTCCAGCGCCGGATAGTCGGGCTCCTCGGCGTTCAGCGGCAGGGTCTGGTGCAGGCGCACGATGGCATTGGCCTTGTCGCGCGCAATGGCATCGAAGCGTGCCGGCGGCACGGCCAGGTGCTGGGGAATGTGGCGCACGAACTTGGGCGCTGCGGGCTTCTTCCAGTCGCCGAAGAGCTTGTCGATCTCGGCGCCCAGGCCGTCGGGCAAGGCGCCCACGACGCTGACCTGGGCGTCGTTGGTGCTCCAGTAGTCGGCATAGAAGCGCTTCACCTCGTCCAATGTCGTCGCCTTCAGGTTGGCGATGCGCTCGTCCACGCCCATCACATAGTCGGGGTGGCCCAGGCTGACGCCGCGAGCCTTGTTGTAGTGGCCACGCGTGGCTTCCTGGCGCAGCACGCTGGGCTCCTGGCGCGAAGCCTCGATGCCGGCAATGTTGGCCTTGATGTCGCGGTCGAAGGCATCCTGAGGGAACAGCGGCTTGCGCAGCGCATCGGCTGCCACGCGCAGGGCCGGCAGCAGCGTGTCGCGCTCGGCGCTGATGAAGATGCTCGCGCCCTGGTCATAGC
>NZ_JBFULE010001160.1:0-1272 GCF_056400485.1 Roseateles sp. P5_B10 | reverse complement strand
CTCGTTGGCTCGGTACATCGGCGCTCGATCGCCGGAGCACGTAGCGTGGTGCGCGCAGGTTCGATCGGTGCCGTTCAAGAAGGCGCCCAAGTCAGTCATCGGCTACTTGGACAAGCCCGAAGTCGACGCACTGCTGCGAGCGCCAGATCGACGAACCGCACTCGGTGCACGCGATCACGCGCTGCTGCTATTCCTCTACAACAGTGGGGCTCGCGCCGATGAGGCGGCATCGCTGCGCGCCGGCAACTTACAGCTGGGCACTTCACCGTCGGTGCGCATCCTCGGCAAGGGCAACAAATGGCGGGTATGCCCCCTATGGCCCATGACCGCCACCGCGCTTCGACAGCTGATCGGTACGCGCGGCTCCGAAGATCGTGTGTTCCTCGGCCGAACGGGCGAGCCGTTGACTCGGTTCGGCGTGCACCGAGTCGTCACGGTGTGCGCCGCGCTCGCTGCGCAACGGATCACCTCGATGCGAGACAGGCGCATCAGCCCTCACGTGCTGCGCCACACGACCGCCGTTCATCTTCTGCGCTCCGGCGTCGACATCAACACGATTCGTGCCTGGCTGGGGCACGTCTCGTTGGACACCACTCACATCTATGCCGAAGTCGACTTGGAGATGAAGGCGAAGGCGCTGGCCAGCGTCGACATCGCCGGCCTGCCGGCGGCATCAGCGCGAAGCAAGCCACTGGCCTCGGTCATGGACTTCATGCGTCAGCTGTAGGCTGCCTCACGAGCCACTGTTATGTGCACCGCACCGAGGCGTCTCGCCTCGGTGCGTTCCACGGCCAGGCTTCTGGCCACAACATATTTTGTGTCGCAACATCACCGGCGTAGTCGTCGCACACGAGACTGCCCTTCCAGGCGCTCGCGTTGTCGTGACCAAGAAAGGAACGTGGATGCTGGCCAGAGCGGCTCTCAGTGAAGTCGTAGACCACCGCGCGCATGGTCACGAAGGCGCCGCTGGCGTAGGCCCACAGATAGGCGCGATGGGTCTTGCCTGTTCCGGGCGCCAGCATGGCCACCGGCGTCTCGTCAGCGTGCAGCACCGGCAGGCGCAGCAGGTCAGCCTTCATGGCGTCGACCAACGGCTGGAGGCGCACACCGCACACACCCACCCAGGCCGCCAGCGTCGAGCGCGGGATGGCCAGGCCGGCGCGCTCGAAGATGGCTTCCTGGCGATACAGCGGCAGATGGTCAGAATGCTTGGCGACGAGCACATGGGCGAGCAGGCCGGAGGTAGGCAAGCCCTTGTCGATGATCTCTGCC
>NZ_JBFULE010001159.1:0-1272 GCF_056400485.1 Roseateles sp. P5_B10 | reverse complement strand
GTGCAGGCCCCAGCRCAGGCGGTAGCTGGCGATGGACGAGCGCACCTTCTCCGCGATGATCTGGGCGTAATGCTGGTCGCAGTCGGGCAGCAGGATGGCGAAATGATCTTCCTCCAGGCGCGCGACCAGGTCGGAAGCCCGCACCTTGCTGATCAGCATCTGCCCCAGGCCGTAGAGGAAATGGTCACCCACCTCGGCGCCCATGTCCTTGATGACCTCGCCGAAACGGTCCACGTCAACCCACAGCACCGACACCGGCTCGTTGCGCCGGCTGCCGACATGCTCGCCCAGGCGGCGCTCGAACTCCCGGCGGTTGGCCAGCTCGGTGACGGCGTCGTGCTTGGCCGTCCAGGTGGGCTGCAGGCGCAGCGCGCGGGCGGCGCTGACGTCTTCGACGATCCACAGCGACTCGCCAGCGGGCGCTTCCCAGTGCACCGGCGTGGCCTGCAGGCGGCCCCAGAACCGGTGACCGTCGCGCTTGACGTATTCGATCTCCTCGTCCAGCGGTCGACCCGCGGCGAAGGCGGCGGCGGCGCGTTCCTGCAGCGCTGTGTGAGCCATGTCGGTGGTGTGGACGAGGCGCGTAGGCTGTCCGGCCAGTTCACCGTCGTCGTTGAAACCGAACAGGTGGTTGAACTCCTCGCTGACGACTTCGAAGCGCTGGCCGGAAACGAAGGCGACGGCCGTTGGCGCGCGTACCAGCAAGGCTCGCAGGCGGGCGGCGATGGGGTCCTCGGCGGAAGCGGGCGTGCCGGAAGTAGCGCTGCTCATAGGAGTCTCCGAGTCGATCTTTAGGCTCGACTATCGCAGGACTGAAGGCTTTCGGCCATGACGCAGATCACGGCGTTAGAGTCCGCGTCCTTGCCGTACCACGGCGCCATCACAAGACGAGACGATGCGCTTGCTTCCGGTCTCCCTGCTCGCCCTGCTGACCGGCCTGACCCAGGCCCAGCAGCCCAGTGAAATCCCTCAGGGTCTGCGCGATGCAACGCCACGCTGGCACGCCTTGACGGGCGCGCGGCTGGTGCTGGCGCCGGGCCAGATCGTCGAGAACGGCACCCTGGTCATGAAGGACGGCGTCATCGTCGCCGTTGGTGCCAACGTGAAGCCGCCGGCAGGCGCCCGGGTCTGGGCGCTGCAGGGCCGCACCGTCTATGCCGGCTTCATCGACGCTGCCAGCAGCGTCGGCCAGAGTCGCATGGAGACGTCCAAGGCCAAGGGGCTGACACCCGGCCAGCGCTGGGTGCGCAGCGAATTCCACCAGGCCACGGC
>NZ_JBFULE010001158.1:0-1276 GCF_056400485.1 Roseateles sp. P5_B10 | reverse complement strand
GTCTTCACCACCCGCAAGGGGCGCTTCCATGCGCTGCAGGACGTCAATCTCGACGTGCAGCGCGGCGAGTTCATCACGTTGATCGGCCACTCGGGCTGCGGCAAGTCGACGCTGCTGAACCTGATCGCCGGCCTGCTGGCGCCAACCTCGGGCGCGCTGATCTGCGACGGCCGCGAGATCGCCGCACCGGGGCCCGAGCGTGCCGTCGTCTTCCAGAACCACTCGCTGCTGCCCTGGCTCTCCTGCCTGGACAACGTGCTGCTGGCGGTCGAGTCCGTCTTCAGCGGCAAGGAGAGCCCCGCCCAGCTCAAGGTGCGCGCCCGCGCCGCGCTGGAGCTGGTGGGCATGAGCCACGCGCTGCACAAGCGCCCGCACGAAATCTCGGGCGGCATGAAGCAGCGCGTCGGCATCGCCCGAGCCCTGGCCATGGAGCCCAAGGTGCTGCTGATGGACGAGCCCTTCGGTGCGCTGGACGCGCTGACCCGCGCCAAGCTGCAGGACGAACTGCTGAAGATCGTCGCGCGCACGCAGAGCACGGTGGTCATGGTCACGCACGACGTGGACGAGGCCGTGCTGCTGTCCGACCGCATCGTCATGATGACCAACGGGCCGGCGGCGACGATTGGCGAGATCCTGTCGGTGGGCATACCGCGGCCGCGGGTGCGGGTGGAGCTGGCGGAAGACGCTCGCTATGTGGCTGCACGCAAGGAGGTCATCGACTTCCTGTACACAAGGCATGCGCATGTGGAGCAGGCGGCTTGATGGCTTGATGGCTTGATGGCTGCGGGCGGGCTGCTTTTGCGCAGAGCGCGTCTGCTCGCTGCATTGCCGGGAGTCCGTCCCGGCGGCCGGGTAACTTTCTTCTGCGGGGCCAGAAGAAAGTCACCAAAGAAGAGGCCCTGAACCGCACACCATCGCGGCGCCGCCGTCAGCGGCGCGCGAAAACGCCCAATGGCGTTGCGGGACGACGCGACCCGCTGCGCTCTCGCTGCTGTCCYTGTCRCCARYRSCATCCAYCGCACCACCTGYCCGCTTAACGCGCGGCTGCACGCCGRGCTCACCASAAAAYCAAATACAGCGTCGCGCGGGCGACGCGACTCGTGCCCACCCGCTGAAGCGTCGCCCCAGCGACGCGGTATTCCCTGACGAGTTCGGCGTGCAGCCGACGTTAACCGGCGTGAAGGGGCGATCCTTGATGCTCGTCATAGGGACAGCAGCGAGAGCGCAGCGGGTCGCGTCTGCCCGAAATGGAAGTGAGAGTTTTCGCGCGCCGATC
>NZ_JBFULE010001157.1:0-1281 GCF_056400485.1 Roseateles sp. P5_B10 | reverse complement strand
GCCAGGATGCGATTCAAGGTGTCGCGAGTCTTCAAGATTTCACGCGCATGGATTTCAATATCCGTAGCCTGCCCCTGAGCGCCGCCCAGCGGCTGGTGAATCATCACTTTGGCATTGGGCAGGGAGAAGCGCTTGCCCTTGGCGCCGGCCGCAAGCAGGAAGGCGCCCATGCTGGCCGCCATGCCCATGCACAGCGTCGACACCTCCGGCTTGATGAAGTTCATCGTGTCGTAGATGGACATGCCGGCCGACACGCTACCGCCCGGGCTGTTGATGTAGAGCGAGATCTCCTTGTCGGGGTTTTCGCTTTCCAGGAACAGCAATTGGGCCACGACGATGTTGGCGACCGCGTCGTTGACGGGCCCTACCAGGAAGACGATGCGCTCGCGCAGCAGGCGCGAGTAGATGTCGTAGGCGCGCTCGCCGCGACCCGACGTTTCGATGACCATGGGCACGAGGCCCAGATTGCTGGTTTCGAGAGCGCTCATTCAGATCCTTGAAAACTAAACCGGTAACAGCCGTTATGGGGGCAGATTATGGCGATGCAAGTAAAAAGGCGCCGGCCTTGCGGCACGGCGCCTTCGTGAGGCCAGGACTCTTCAGTTGCCGGTGGCCATCAGCTCGTCAAAAGGCAGAGCCTTGTCGGTCACCTTGGCGGTGGAAAGGACGAAGTCGGTGACATTGTTCTCGACGACGACGGCCTCGACCTCGGCCATGCGCTCGCGGTCGCCCAGGTACCAGCGCATGACTTCGGCGGGCTTCTCGTAGCTTTGCGACAGCTCTTCGATGTGGGCTTGCAGTTGGGCAGGCTTGGCATGCAGGTTGTTGGCGCGCACCAACTCGGAAACCACCAGGCCCAGGCGCACGCGGCGCTCGGCCTGCGGCTTGAAGATGTCGGTGGGGATCTCGGCCTTGTCGGCATCCTTGACGCCGCGCTTTTTCAGGTCTTCACGGGCCTGCTCGACCATGCGCGCCGCTTCGCCCTGCACCAGGGCATTCGGCACTTCCAGCTCGGAGGCCGCGACCAAGGCGTCCATGACGGCACCCTTGTTGCGCGCCAGCACGCGGAACTTCACTTCGCGCTCGAGGTTCTTCTTGATGTCGGCACGCAGGCCTTCAACCGTCGCGTCCTTGATGCCCAGGGACTTGGCGAATGCCTCGTTCACTTCAGGCAGGTGCTGGGCTTCGATCTTCTTGACCGTGACGAGGAAGTCAGCTTCCTTGCCCGCCACGTCCTTGCCGTGATAGTCCTCGGGGAACTGCAGCGGGAAGGTCTTGCTC
>NZ_JBFULE010001156.1:0-1281 GCF_056400485.1 Roseateles sp. P5_B10 | reverse complement strand
ACCTTGAGGTGGTCCATCATCTTCTTGCCGATTTCGTCGCCGGCCTTGCCCCAGATGTCCACGACCTTGTTGTAGCGCTCGCCGGCCGTCACGAGACCCGAGACGTACTGCTGCTCGATCTCCTTGACTTCCTTCTCGGCGCGCTCGATCAGCGTGTGCTTCTGAGCGGGCACCAGCATGTCGTCGATGGCGATGGAGATACCGGCGCGCGTGGCGAGCCTGAAGCCGCTTTGCAGCAGCTTGTCGGCCAGCACGACGGTTTCCTTCAGGCCGCACTTGCGGAAGGAGGTGTTGATCAGCTTGCTGATTTCCTTCTTCTTGAGTGCCTTGTTGATGTTCGAGAACGGCAGGCCCTTGGGCAGGATCTCGGACAGCAAAGCACGGCCGACGGTGGTGTCCGTTAGCTTGGTCTCGGCCACGAACTCGCCCGTGTCCTTGTCCTTGGTCCACTCGACCAGACGCACGCTGATCTTGGCGGTGATCTCGACGGCACCGTTTTCCAGCGCACGGATCATCTCGGGAATGTCCGAGAAGATCATGCCCTCGCCCTTGCCGTTGGTGCGTTCGCGAGTCGCGTAGTACAGACCCAGCACCACGTCTTGCGACGGCACGATCGATGGTTCGCCGGAAGCCGGGAACAGCACGTTGTTGGAGGCCAGCATCAGCGTGCGGGCTTCCATCTGCGCTTCGATCGACAGCGGCACGTGGACGGCCATCTGGTCCCCGTCGAAGTCGGCGTTGAAGGCCGAGCAGACGAGGGGGTGCAGCTGGATGGCCTTGCCTTCAATCAGCACGGGCTCGAAAGCCTGGATACCGAGGCGGTGCAGCGTCGGGGCACGGTTCAGCAGGACCGGGTGCTCCTTGATGACTTCTTCGAGGATGTCCCAGACCACCGGCGTGCCGGATTCGACTTCCTTCTTGGCAGCCTTGATCGTCGTCGCGATGCCCATGGCTTCGAGACGGCTGAAGATGAAGGGCTTGAAGAGTTCAAGCGCCATCAGCTTGGGCAGGCCGCACTGGTGCAGCTTGAGCGTCGGGCCCACCACGATGACCGAACGGCCCGAGTAGTCGACGCGCTTGCCCAGCAAGTTCTGCCGGAAGCGACCGCTCTTGCCCTTGATCATGTCGGCCAGCGACTTGAGGGCACGCTTGTTCGCGCCGGTCATCGCCTTGCCGCGGCGACCGTTGTCCAGCAGCGAGTCAACGGCTTCCTGCAACATGCGCTTTTCGTTGCGCACGATGATTTCAGGGGCCTTCAGCTCGAGCAGACGGGCCAGGCGG
>NZ_JBFULE010001155.1:0-1284 GCF_056400485.1 Roseateles sp. P5_B10 | reverse complement strand
GGCCAGAAGCGCGAGCGCATCCTCACGGCGCCGCCGCCGGCTCCACCTGCGGTGGCCGCCTCCCGCACGCCCCGCGCGCGGAGCCCGGAAGATGCCGCACGCCAGCGCCAGCAGGCAGAGAACAAGGCGCAGGCCGAGGCGGCCAAGCGCCGCGAGCAGGCTGAGGTGCGCGAGAAGCGTCAGCAGCAGCGCATTGCCGAGCACGAGGCCAGACAGAAGGCCAGGGCCAAGCCGCTGGCTGCGCCCCTGCCGTTGCCGGGCGCATCAGCCGCGTCGCGGTAGCGGCCGCTAATCGAGGTTCTCGAGCTTGACGATGGCGACGGACAGGTTGTCGCCGCCGCCCCGGGCGCGCTGGCGCGCCTTGCTCACCAGCAACTCGGCCGCTTCCCGCGGCGGCAGGCTGTAGAGCACGCTGCCCAGCTCCTGGGCGGTGAAGTAGTGCCAGAGCCCGTCGCTGCAGCACATCAACGTGTCGCCGACCTCCAGGTTCTCGAAGCGCTCCGATGTCGACGTCGGGTCCTGCACCGTTCCCAGGCAGGCCGTCAGCAGATTGCTCTGCGGATGCGAGCTGGCCTCGGCCTCGGTGAGCTGGCCCTCGTCGACGAGGCGCTGCACATAGGAGTGGTCCATGGAGCGCTTGACCAGGCGCGCGCCGCGGAACCAGTAGATGCGCGAGTCGCCGGAGTGGATCCAATGCACGCAGCGGTCGCTGGTGATGACGAAGCCGGCGATCGTGCTGTGCGGTTCCTCCTCGGCGGAGATGGCCGTCAGCTTGATCATCAGGTGCGCCTCCGCCGTGATCTGGCTCAGCAGCTCGGCAGGCAGCTCATCCTCGGGCGAATAGCGCTCGAACAGCTGGTGCGCCGTCAGGATGACCTGGTCGGCCGCCTTGCGCCCGCCGCTCTTGCCGCCCATGCCGTCTGCCACGATGCCCATCATGCAGCCCGCTATGCGCGGGTGGGCGATGACGGCCACCTGATCCTGCTGATAGGCCCGGTCCCCGCGATGGGTGCCGGTGGCGGCGTTGAGTCGGAAACCGACGGCGGTGGGGGAGGGCATGCCGAAAACTATACTGGTCGGTGAGCTTGTGCCCGCATCGAACCGCCTTCGTAAACCCTTGGATGGATGAACAACTTCACTCGTTGCCCCGGCGGCTCATCGAGCTGCGCATGGAGCATGGCGACCTCGACGCGATGATCGACCGACTGGTCGAACAGTCGCCGGTGGACGAGTTGGCACTGCAGCGGCTGAAGAAGCGCCGCCTGGTTCTGCGCGACATGATTG
>NZ_JBFULE010001154.1:0-1285 GCF_056400485.1 Roseateles sp. P5_B10 | reverse complement strand
GCTTCATGGTCGGGCTGTTGCCGCCTTCCTTGAAGTAGCGCTGCGCCCAGGTCAGGGCCTTGCCGTTGTCGCGGTTGCGCAGATAGGTGCCGGCGATGGCCTCCATGTACTGCAGCTGCTGGGCCTGGCCCAGCTTGCCCGCGCCTTTGAGCACGTCAAAGGAGCGCGCCATCGTGTCGGGATCGTTGGCGCCCATCGCGGCAGAGAAACGCACGCCTTCGATGGCATTGGTTTCGCCGGCGGTGCGGCCACCCACGGCTTCGGCATCGCGCAGCTTGCCCAGCGCTTCCTTGTACTTGCCGGCCTTGACCAACTTGCTGGCCTCGGTCAGCGGCGTGCCGACTTCCTTGCGCACGCTGTCCTGGGCGGCCGCCTGGCTGAAGCCGAACTCCGCGCCGGGCGCGCCGTTCAGGGTCAGGGCCAGGGCGCCAACGGCGACGGCCACCATGGTTTTCAGAGTCTTCAACTTGCTCTCCTGCAAAGCAAAAACGCGCCGCCCTTTCGGGCAGCGCGCATCACAGTATCGTGGTCAGCGGTCCCGCAGACGTCACTTGACGAATTGCTCGTTACCAACCATGCCCATCTTCTTGACGCTGTTACGCTGGGCCGAGGCCATTACCGCCGCAACGACGCCGTAGTCCACCAGCTTGTTCGGCTTGATATGGATTTCAGGCTGATCGCTGATCGGCATCGCGCCGATTTCCTGCATCTTGGCGTCGACTGCGTCCTTGCTGTTCGCCAGCGCAGCTTCATCCCAGTAGACAGTGCCGTCGAAGTCGATCATGACGGTGTGCACGACCGGGTCTTGCTGAGGCGGCGTCGTGCTCGGCGGTGGCATGTCCAGGTTGACCGTATGCAGCTGGATGGGGATGGTGATGATGAGCATCACCAGCAGCACCAGCATCACGTCAATCAGCGGCGTCGTGTTGACGTCCATCATGACTTCGGGGTCACCATCTCCCGACGAACTTCCGACATTCATTCCCATGTTTGACTCCTGGGATCAGTTGCGAGCCGGCGGCTCGGTGACGAAGTTGACCTTCATGATGCCGGCACGCTGGCTGGCGAAGATCACGCGACCGACCGACTCGTAGCGCGCCTTGTCGTCGCCGCGAATATGGACCTCGGGCTGCGGGTTCTTGACCGACTCCTTGCCGAGGCGCTTGACCAGCTCCTCCATGTCGGGAATCAGCTTGGTACCCCAGTAGACGTCACCGTCCTTGCTGACCGAGATTTCGATGTTTTCCGGTTTTGTGACGCGAATCTGGTTGGTCTCCTTGGGGAG
>NZ_JBFULE010001153.1:0-1288 GCF_056400485.1 Roseateles sp. P5_B10 | reverse complement strand
GCGCACGGAGTCGTCGCCATCGGCCAGCGGCGGGAAGAGGAACAGGCCCAGGCTGTCGTGATGATGGCCGATGGTCACGCCCTTGAGCTCATCGCCGCCAGTGAAGACGACGCGGAACTCGGTGCGCGGGCGCTGGTCGACGCTGAGCGGGGAATTCAGGTCGCCGGCATCGCGCGGCGGCACCTCCAGCGTGCGCAGCAGCTTGACGGCACGGAACTGGCTGAACTTCAGCGGCATGCTGTTGCGCGCTGGCGGCACATTGATCTGCACGATGCGGTCGCTGGCATCGAGTTGCAACAGCTGGCCCATGCTGCGGCTGTTGTTCAGCCCCAGGATCTCGCAGGCCTCGGACCCACGCTGCACCTGCGGCTGGGGGTAGGCGGCATAGGGCGGGCTGGGCCAGAGAAAACCGGAGGCCGGGCCTGCCGCAGCGGGTGAGTCGGCATCGCCATGGGGCCAGGGCAGGGGCTGGGACGGGTCGGTCATGGGCTGGGCAGCAGGTGTGCCGATGATTATGGAGGGCTGCGGCGCTCGCGCTGGCCCCGAAAAACGCCATGCTGACGCCGCAGACCGACGGGCCGCAGGCGCTGCTCGGCTTCGACATGAAACGACACAATGGGGCCATGAACATCCTGCTCACCGGTTTCGAGCCCTTTGGCGGCGAGGCCATCAATCCGTCCTGGGAAGTGGCCCGATCGCTGCATGGCCAGATCATTGCCGGAGCGACGGTGCAGGCGCGTTGCCTGCCGACGACCTTTGGCGGCGCTCCCAGGGGCTTGGCTGAAGCGCTGTCCGTGCACAAGCCCGGGCTCGTCATCGCACTGGGCCTTGCAAGCGGCCGGGCAGAGATTTCCATCGAACGCTTGGCCGTCAATCTCATCGACGCGCGCATCGCCGACAACGCCGGCGAGCGCCCGCAGGATGTGCCGGTGCGAGCGGACGCGCCGCCGGCCTATTTCTCGACGCTGCCCGTCAAGGCCATTCGCAACGGGCTGCGCGCGGCCGGCCATCCGGTGGGGCTGTCGTTGACGGCGGGTGCCTTTGTCTGCAACCAGGTGTTTTTCGAACTCCAGCACCGGCTCGTTGGCCTTGGCGTGAAGAGCGGCTTCGTCCATGTGCCGGCCCTGCCCGAGCAGGCGGCTCGCACCCAGCCGACGGTACCCAGCATGGGCCTGGCGGCTCAGATCGATGCCATCAAGCTGGCGATTGCGATTGCACTGGAGGGCGACGAAGCCCTGGCATCGGCCCTGCCCGACGAGGGCGCACCGGTGGCCTGATCAGTCCTCGG
>NZ_JBFULE010001152.1:0-1289 GCF_056400485.1 Roseateles sp. P5_B10 | reverse complement strand
ACGGCGAGTTGCGCGACGATGTTGTTGGGATCAGCCTGCAGGGCGGCGTCTGCCGCGGCGCGCGCCTGCACATACTTGCCCTTGGAGCCATAGGCCGTGGCCAGCGCGGCCTTCAGCTCCGCCTGGCGCTTGGGGTCGGTGAGCTGGACATCCGCATATTCGGCGATGAACTTGGTGGACTCGCCGCGCAGGATCATCGCTGCGGCCATCAAAGGCACGAGCTCGTCCTTGCTGTAGCCACCTTCGCGCGCCTTCGACAACTCGACCCAGGCGCCGTTCGCATCGCCGGTCTCCAGCAGGGCCTTGCCAAGCCAGAAGCGGGCATCGACGAGCGACGCATCCTTCTGCAACGCGTTCTTGAACTCGATGACGGCCGCCTTGTATTCAGCCTTCTGCATGCGGGCCTTGCCCGACTCGACCATCYGCGGCGCCGACGGACCCCAGCAACCGGTCAGCAGCACCGAGGCCACGAGCACGGCACCGGCGAACCGCGCGGGTGTGGAATGCATCTTGTTGTTCATTTGATCTGCAACCGGTTCATCATGTCGTAGAGGGTTGGGCGGCTGATGCCTAACAGTTCGGACGCACGGACGATGTTGCCATCGGTGCGGGCGAGCGCCGTGATGAGGGCCTGGCGTTCGGCGTTTTCGCGCACGGTGCGCAGGTCCAGCGTCACGTTGTCATCGGCCGGTGCCGACGCCGGCCGCAGACCGAGGTCCACCGCCGCGATGCGGTCCTCCTCGGCCATGATGACGRCACGCTTGAGCATGTTCTGCAGTTCGCGCACATTGCCCGGCCAGCGATGCGCTTCCAGCGCTCGCACGGCATCGTCGGCCAGTGTGGGTACCGGGCGGCGCATTTCGGTCGCGAAGCGTCGCGCAAAGGCATGCGAAAGCAGCACCGGGTCGCCCACACGGTCACGCAGCGGCGGTATCTCGACGACGATCTCTGCCAGGCGGTAGTACAGGTCTTCACGAAAGCGACCGTCGACGATCCGGGCCTTGAGATCCTGGTGGGTCGCGCCGACGACGCGCACGTCGATGGGGATCTCCTGGCGGCCGCCGACGCGCTCGATGACCCGCTCCTGCAGGAAGCGCAGCAGCTTGGCCTGCAAGGGCATGGGCAGGTCGCCGATCTCGTCGAGCATCAGCGTGCCGCCGTTGGCGGTCTCGATCTTGCCCAGCGTCGACTTGTTGGCGCCGGTGAAGGCCCCCTTCTCGTAGCCGAAGAGTTCGCTCTCCAGCAGCGTCTCGGGGATGGCCGCGCAGTTGATGGCGACGAAGCGGCCC
>NZ_JBFULE010001151.1:0-1291 GCF_056400485.1 Roseateles sp. P5_B10 | reverse complement strand
CCCTCGGTCAGCGTGAAGGCGACGCGGTCGTTCCAGCTCAGGGCCAGGCGGGTCGGCATCTTGCCGCTGGTCAGGTGGGCGCGGACCTCGTCGATGTCCAGCGGGTGGCGGGCATAGCGCACGACGGGCTTCTCGTCGTCGCTGCCTTTGAGCTCGCACTCGCGCTCGATCTGGAAGCCCTCGGGCGTCACACCGTCCAGCAGCCAGGCGGCCATGCAGGCGGCGGGGCTCTCGGCCGTCTGCACGAGCTGCAGCGACAGGCCCTCGGCGGCCTGGATCAGCAGGGTGACGACCTCATCGGCGCGGCTGGCGGAACCGGCGTCAACGAACAGCAGGCGCTGCTCCGGCGCGATCCAGACGCGCGTGGCCGAGGTCTTGGTGAAGGCGCGCGGCAGCAGCTCGTGCGTGGCCTGCTCCTTCATGTCCTTCTTGGCCTTCTTGCCGGGTTTGCGGCCGGTCTGGGCCTCGATCTGCTCGGCGAGCTCGTCGATGCGCTCCTGCACGACGGAGGAGGGCAGCAGGCGCTGCTCGCGCTTGAGCTTGAGCAGCCAGTGGCCGTCGATGACTTCGACCAGGGGCGCGTGCTCGATGTCCCGCGGCGGGGCCCAGCCGACGGCCAGGGGTTGCGTCGGGGCGCAGGACAGGAAGGGTTCCTTGGCCAGCTTGTCGGCCAGCTGGGTGGCGTCGGGCTGCCAGCCCTCGCCGATGCGGTAGACGATGAGGTTCTTGAACATGGGCTCGATACAAACAAGAAACCCGCCAGCGGCGGGCTTCGCAAATAGGCAGCGATCAGGCCGCGATTGTCTCAGGTCGCGCGGCGGCGCCGGCGAGGGGTGGGTCAGGCCAGGTGCGGTTCGTCCATGACCTGGCGCAGCAGCTTCTCGAACACCTCGACCGATTGGCCGCCCTGGATCAGGTGGCGCTGGTTGACGATGATGGCCGGCACGGCGTGGATGCCCTGGGCGTGCACTTCCGCCTCGGCGGCAGCCACTTCCTCGGTATAGCGCGTGCCCGCCAGCAGTTCGCGCGCCTCGGCCTCGGGCAGGCCGGCGGCGGTGGCCAGGCTCAACAGCACTTCGTGATTGGATACATCACGGCCGTCGGTGAAATAGGCCTTCAGCATCGCCACCTTCAGCGTGCGCTGCACGGCGCCGCCAAAGGCTTCATCCGCCCAGTGCAGCAGACGATGGGCGTCGCGCGTGTTGTAGATGCGGCCGCGTGCCTCCATGCGGAACTCGAAGCCCAGCGCAGCGCCGCGCTCGCGGATGGCCTGGCGCGTGCCGGCCAGCGC
>NZ_JBFULE010001150.1:0-1293 GCF_056400485.1 Roseateles sp. P5_B10 | reverse complement strand
GGACCAAGAAGGCCGTCAACCACACCGCGCTGCGCAGCGCCAAGCCCAGCGACGACACCAGCCTGGAGGCGTCGGTTGCCAATCTGAAACGCGAAGGCGTGCCGGCGGCCAAGCTCGTCGCCGGCGTCGCGATGTACGGCCGCGGCTTCGACGGCGTGAAGGCCGACGGCCGCTATGCCAAGCCCTGGCCCAACGAGGACGGCTCGGTGCCTTTCAAGGACATCGATTCGTTGACGGGCATGAAGGCCCACTTCGACAAGCGCACCCAGTCCTGGGCGATGGTGGGTGGCGGCCGGTTCGTCGGCTACGACGACCCGCGCGCCGTGCGCGCCAAGGTCGCGTTCGCGAAGAAGCAGGGCCTGGCTGGCGTGTTCGCCTGGGAACTGAGCCAGGACAACGGCGAAATCCTGAGCGCCATGCAGCCGTGAGTGCGATGTCCTCACGACGCATCGCGTCGGTGGACGCGCTGCGCGGCCTGGCCGTGGCGGCCATGCTGCTGGTCAACAACCCGGGCGACTGGGGCGCGGTCTACTGGCCGCTGGAGCATGCGGCCTGGCATGGCTGCACGCCCACCGATCTGATCTTCCCGTTCTTCCTCTTCATCGTCGGCGTGTCCGCCGCGCTTGCTCTCGGGCCGCGCGTGGATGCCGGCGCCGCGCCGGGGCCACTGCGAGCCGCCGTCATCCAGCGCGGCCTGCGCATCGTCGGCCTGGGCCTGGTGTTGCATCTGCTGGCCTGGTGGTTGATGCACAAGCCCGAGTTCCGTGTGCTGGGTGTGCTGCAGCGGATAGGCCTTTGCTTTGCATTCGCGGGCGTGGCGGCCCTCCACCTGCGTGCACGCGGGCAGTGGAGCTTGCTGCTGGCCTTGCTGATCGGCTACGGCGCGCTGCTGCTGTTCGGCAGCCCGACGCTGGACAAGCTCGGCAGCCTGAACCAGCGGATCGACACCTTGGTGCTGGGCCGGTGGGCTTACGAGTGGGATGCGGCAACCGGCATCGCCTTCGACCCCGAGGGCTTGCTGTCCACGCTGGGCGCGCTGGCGACGACGATCTTCGGCCTGCTTTGCGGCGGCCTGCTGCGCCGCGATCAGACACGAGGCCTGCTGTTGACGGGTGTTGCGGCGGCGCTCGTGGGTTGGTGGTGGTCGGGCTGGCTGCCCTGGAACAAGCAGCTGTGGACGCCGTCCTTCGTGCTGTGGACCGGCGGCCTGGCGGCGGTAGCGTTGGCCGCAGCGCATCAGTGGATCGATCGCCTCGGCCGTCGCGCTTTAGGCCGCGCCTTTGGCCTGAACGC
>NZ_JBFULE010001149.1:0-1296 GCF_056400485.1 Roseateles sp. P5_B10 | reverse complement strand
CGGCTCCACCATCCAATTGAGAAGGCCCGTGTCGGTGACACGGGCCTTTTTTCATCTCGAGTGCGCCGGGGTCAATTGAACCCCTGTCCGCGAATCAGCCCAACAGCCAGGCCCTCGATGCTGAAGCTCTCGCTGTGCTCATCGACGCGGATGGGCTCGAAATCGGCGTTCTCGGGCAGCAACTGGATGCCATCAGGCCCACGCTTGAAGCGCTTGACCGTGACCTCGTCGCCGACCCGAGCCACGACGATCTGGCCATTGCGCGCCTCCTTGGCCGACTGCACGGCCAGCAGGTCGCCGTCGAGGATGCCGATGTCTTTCATGCTCATGCCCTTGACCTTGAGCAGGTAGTCGGGCTTCCTAGCGAACAGGCCGGGCTCGACCGTATAGGTCTGCTCGACATGCTCCTGCGCGAGGATGGGCGCGCCAGCGGCGACGCGGCCGATCAGGGGCAGGGTCAGCTGGGCGAAGTGGGGAATCGGAAGGTTGAATTGGCGGGCGCGGTTGACGGCGCTCAGCGCATCGGACTTGAGGCGAATGCCGCGCGAGGTGCCGCCGACGAGTTCCAGCATGCCCTTGCGAGCCAGGGCCTGCAGATGCTCCTCGGCCGCGTTGGCGGACTTGAAACCCAGCTCGGCGGCAATCTCGGCGCGGGTGGGTGGCGAGCCGGTGCTTTCGATCGCGTTGCGGACCAGGTCGAAGATCTGCTGCTGTCGGGCGGTAAGCTTGGGTCGGTCTTGCACGGGGCGGCCTTTTCGTCAGGGCTGGAAATTTGTCCAGCACCTGTATTTTCATCCAGGAATCCAAGAAATTGCAAACCTTTGACCGTCTGATCGTCATTCTGGGCACCGGCGGCACGATTGCCGGCACTGCCAAAACCGCCAGCGACGGTGTGGGCTACACGGCGGCGCAATTGAGCGTTGAGGATTTGCTGGCGGCAGTGCCCGCGCTGTCGGGCCAGAAGCTCGAGGCGCAGCAGGTTGCCCAGCTCGACAGCAAGGACATGGATTTCGCGACCTGGCAGCGGCTCGCAGTCGCCGTACAGCAGCACCTCGACCGGCCTGAAGTCGCTGGCATCGTCATCACCCATGGCACGGACACGCTGGAGGAGACCGCCTACTTCCTGCAGCGGGTGCTGGCACCTGTCAAGCCCGTCGTTCTGACGGCCGCGATGCGGCCGGCGACGGCGCTGGCGCCCGACGGGCCGCAAAACCTTTTCGATGCGGTGCAGGTGGCAGCGACGTCCGATGCGGCGGGCGTCGTCGTCGCATTCGCAGGCCGTGTGCACGATGCGAC
>NZ_JBFULE010001148.1:0-1300 GCF_056400485.1 Roseateles sp. P5_B10 | reverse complement strand
GTGTCCGGCCAGCTCTGGCCTTGGCCTACCCGCAGTTGCTGAAGCTGCTGCAGTGAGTTGAGCGACCCAAAGCGTGCCTGATCTCCGCGCCGGATGAGGCCAACCCGCCAACCGAGCATGCCGCGATTGACGGGGATGCGGATCGCCAGCAGGCGGGCTTCGCGCTCGGGCGAGGCGGGAATGGGCGCCACGTCGATCATGCGCCCCGCCTCCAGCTCAAGGACCTGGCGCTCCTGGTTCATGGTGACACCCGCATGCTCGATCCGGTACTCGGTGCCGCAGCGCGCCAACGCCAGCGCCAGCAATTGATCGGCGTAGACCGACCGGCGGTCTTCCCGAACCTCGGGGCGCGGAATGCGCACGACCTCGACGGCTGCCGCAGCCTGCACCCCCACCGCAAACCACAGTGCCGCGCAGAATCGAGCGAGCACTGTCATGAAGAACTCCTGCTGCTGCAACAGGTGGCGATGCTACCGGTCAGTTCCCAGAAGGCCGCCGCGCACGCCGAGTGGCGTTTGCATGCAGGCAAAGTAAAGCCCCGAGCGGCCAAGGCCGTTCGGGGCGAAAGAGCGCTTCACGCCGCCCGGGACGCACCCCGGAGGGGCGTGGGGCTGCGGCGTGGATCACAGCGCAGGTGGCCTGGCAGGGCGACACCGGGAGGTGACGCAGTCGGGCCCGAATCTCATGCTTTCATGGTCGCGGGCGGCTCGCGTGCCGCCTCGCCAGGGGCCGCAACGTTGCCGGGGGCCATGCACTGGTGACGGGCTGAATCATCGGCGCAGCGATCTGAAAACAAAGCCGCGATCAGCCGGGGTCGACCGGGCTTTTTCGGCTCAGTGACTGTGAGCCTCGGTACGGGCGGGCAGCACCTTCAACCTGACAGCCGGTGCACGTGGCTTGGGGTTGGCGGCGCTCGGCAGCTCGGCCCAGTTCCATTCGCCCTGGGTGCAGACCTGGCGCACGGCAAAGGCCAGTTCGCCCGGCTCGGCTGGCAGGGACACGCGCAGCACGAACTCGTCGTACCAGGCGTCCTGCACATAGTTGGCCTCGCCATTGGCCACCCAGCGTGCCTCGGCCAGTTCGTCGGTGACGGCCTTGCCATGGCTGTCGTAGGGGACTTTCAGCGGCCGCTGCTTGGTGGTCAGCGTCCAGCCGGCTTTGGGCATGGGCTTGGCGCCGCGCAAGCCCTCAGGCAGGGTCACGACGATTTCCTTCGTCGCCGCGCCGCCCTCGCAGCCGTGCCCGACCTTGAAGACGGCGCGGTAGCTGCTGCCGGCCGGGGCCTCGGGCTGCTCCAGCG
>NZ_JBFULE010001147.1:0-1304 GCF_056400485.1 Roseateles sp. P5_B10 | reverse complement strand
TGGCCACACCACGTGAGACCGCAATGCCGAACACCTGAAAACTCATCAGCGCCCTCCGCAGATCAATCCCCAATGTAGCTTGAGCCACAGGGCTGCCGCGTCATGGTTTTTTCATAGGGCCTTCACCGCTGCGTCAAACAGCCGCCCCAGCATGCCGGGCATGAACCGCAGTTTGATCGTCACGCATGCACAGCCGCATGCCCCCGCCCTGCACCGCCCGGCGCGCGCCTCTTCCCCCCGCCTCAGCGTCAGCTGGGCACGCAGCGAAACGGAAGTTCGCGAAGCCCAGGCGCTGCGCTACCAGGTCTTCGCCGTCGAGATGGGCGCCCGCCTGCCCACACCCAAGGGTTCACCGGCCGGGCTGGACGTCGACCTCTTCGACGCCTATTGCGAGCATGTCCTGGTGCGCGCCGGGGGCGAAGACGACGAGCCCGGCCCTGTCGTCGGCACCTACCGCGTGCTGACGCCGTCCGCCGCCAAACGCGCCGGCGGCCTGTACAGCGACACCGAGTTCGACCTGACGCGCCTGCGCGGCCTGCGTTCCCGGGTCGCCGAGATCGGCCGCTCCTGCGTGCATGCCGACCACCGCAGCGGCGGCGCCATCATTGCGTTGTGGGGCGCGCTGGCCGAATTCATGGCCCGCAACGGTCTGGATACCGTCATCGGCTGCGCCAGCGTCAGCATGCGCGATGGCGGCCACTTCGCGGCCAGTCTGTGGAAGCAGATCGCCGCCAACCACCTCGCGCCCATCGACTGCCGGGTGCGCCCGCGCCTGCCGCTGCCCATCGAGCACCTGCGCCAGGACCTGGTGGTGGAACCGCCGGCCTTGATCCGCGGCTATCTGCGCTGCGGCGCCAAGTTGATGGGCGAGCCGGCCTGGGACCCCGACTTCAACACCGCCGACCTGCCGCTGCTGCTGCGCACGGCCGATCTGCCGGCGCGCTTCAAGCGCATCCTCGGCTGATCACTGGCCTTCGCCGAACTTGTCGTTGACGAGGGCGGTGATCTGATCCTGCGCGGCTTGTTCGTCCTCGCCATCAGTCTCCAGTTCGACTGTCGCGCCGATGCCGGCGGCCAGCATCATGACGCCCATGATGCTCTTGGCGTTCACGCGCCGGCCGTTGCGGCTCATATAGACCTCGCACTTGAAGCTGCCGGCCAACTTGGTTAACTTGGCCGAGGCGCGCGCGTGAAGACCCAGCTTGTTGCTGATGGTGAGGGTGGACTTGATCATTCGTCGGGGGGCAAGGGAGGCATGGCGACGATGCCGGTGACCGCGCCCTGCATGGCGCGCCGTGCCAGCT
>NZ_JBFULE010001146.1:0-1306 GCF_056400485.1 Roseateles sp. P5_B10 | reverse complement strand
CCGGTGGCCCCGGAGGCGGACTTCGGGCCAAGCCGTTTTCCAATGAACTAGAGGAGACATTCATGACCATGAGCCAAGACAAGTGCGGGTCGGGCACCGCGGCGTCGTTCCGCATCAGTCCGATTGCCATCGGCTGCACGTTGCTGATCGCCGCCGCAGGCGCACAAGCGCAGACCCAGCAACTCGAAACGGTGACCGTCACCGGCATCCGCAGAGGCATCGAGGCATCGATCTCGGTCAAGAAGAACGCCGACAACATCGTTGAGTCGGTCTCGGCCGAAGACATCGGCAAGCTGCCCGACATCAGCATCGCCGAGTCCATCGGCCGCCTGCCGGGCCTTTCCGCCCAGCGCGTGGCGGGTCGCGCCCAGGTCATCAGCGTGCGCGGCCTGTCGCCCGATTTCGCCACCTCGCTGCTCAATGGCCGTGAGCTGGTGAGCACCGGCGACAACCGCTCGGTCGAGTTCGATCAGTACCCCTCCGAGCTGCTGGCCGGCGTGAGCGTCTACAAGACGCCGGACGGCGGCCTGGTCGGCCAGGGCCTGTCCGGCACCATCGACATGCAGACCGTGCGCCCGTTGAACTTCGGCAGCCGCGTGATGGCCGTCAACGTGCGCGGTCAGAGGAATTCGCTGGGCGGTGCCGCCGGCTCCAAGGGCACGGGCAACCGCGTCAGCGCCAGCTACATCGACCAGTTCGCCGACCGCACCGTCGGTCTGGTGCTGGGCTACGCCCACCAGGAAACCCCGATCCAGGAAGAGCAGGTCGGCCTGTACGAGCCCTGGCAGTCGCTGGGCGCCGGCTGGCGTCCGGGCGTGGCGGCAGGTACGTTCTATTCCGATGGCATCAAGGCCCTGCGCCGCACTGGGGTGACCAAGCGCGACGCCTTCATGGCGACCGCCGAGTTCCGCCCGAACAAGGGCTTCACCAGCGTGGTGGACTACTACCACACCAGGGCCACGCAGGAGGACACCGCGAACCAGTTCGAAGTCAATCTCGGCGGCTACAACGGCGGTTACAACCCGGGCCTGAACATCGCTTCCCCAGTGGTGAACGGCAACAACACCTTCGTCGGCGGCAGCGCCAGCGGCCTGTACCCGCTGGTGCGTGGCATGTACAACGACCGCAGGGACACCATCGATGCCTTCGGCTGGAACAACAAGCTCAAGCTGGCCGGCGGCGGCACGCTGACGGCAGATGTGAGCTACTCCAAGGCTGACCGCAAGGAAACCAACCTCGAGAACAACACGCAGTTGCTGCCCACCGGCGCAACCGCACCGCTGGACACCCTGAAGCTGAATTTCGC
>NZ_JBFULE010001145.1:0-1309 GCF_056400485.1 Roseateles sp. P5_B10 | reverse complement strand
CCTCTGTACTGAGGATGTCGAGCCGACGCCATCGCATCACAGTGCATGGCACGCGCGCAGGTGACCCAGGGCCGTCCTGTGGGCTGAGCCTGCTGGCATGCGGAGGACTCGAAATGCGCACCATTCAACACCTTGTTTTCTATTCCACAGTCCGCGGGCTGGTGCTTGCTGTCTTGGCTTGCCTTGGCTGCGCCATCTCGGCGCTTGCGCAGGCCACGCCGCCTGCGCCCTGCCTGCCCATCGAAGGGCCGGCATTCCTGGGCGGCAAGGACCCGAGCCGGACCTCGGTCGTGGTGTTTGTCCACGGTGTGCTCAGCAGCGCCAGGACCGCCTGGAGCGGCAAGGAAGATCAGTCCTGGCCCTGCCTGCTGAGGGCCGAACCCGCCTTCGACAACAGCAATATCTACCTCTACCGCTACGACACCCAACTGCTGGGCAGCAGCCCCGAAGTCGACAAGGTCGCTGAGCAGCTGCGCAAGGACCTGCAGAACGACGGCGTGCTGGACCACGCCCACATCACGATCGTGGCGCACAGCATGGGCGGCCTGGTCACGGCCCAGATGCTGCTACGCATGCATGCCAAGGAGGACATGCGCGACAAGCTCCGCCGCATCAAGCTCGTCAGCTTTTTCGGCACGCCGGCGACGGGCGCCGACATTGCCAACGTGGCGAGCTACGTCTCCGACAGCCTCCAGTTCGCCGGCATGAGGCCCGACGGCCACCAGCAGGCCCTGATCGACCAGTGGCAGAAAGTCGCCTGGCCGTTTCACTGGTACTGCCTGGCGGAGGGGCAGAAGATGGGCTTCTTTTCCTTTGCCTCCGCTCTGGGCGGCGGGGTGCTGGTGGTGCCCAAAGACAGTGCGACCGCGCTATGCCAGCGTCGACCTGACGGCGTCGATGTGCTGGAGCAGTTCGACCACAGCAGCATGGTCAAGCCGGTGTCGCTGCAGGACACGCCGCACCGCTATCTGAAGCGCTACTTCCTGTCCTGCGCAGGCGACGCAATTCCCAAGACCTATCCGAGCAGCGAGGTCAACACGCCCGATGGCCAGGCCATGCTGCAAACACTGGCCAGGCTGAGGGCCAGCGAGTTCAATCTCGACGCGGCGCCCACGGTCGTGCAGGAGGCGCTTTACCAGTCTGACACCTGGTCCGACAGATTCGTCCTTCCGTCCAACCTCGGCCAGCCGGCACTGATGACTCGATCCTTCGAGCGGCTCCCAGGCCGGGCGTTCGCACTCGAGTTCGTCAAGCTGTTCGCCGCAAACCCGGAGGAACTGGCGCCCGCCTGGGTAGGTCGGCTCGGCAC
>NZ_JBFULE010001144.1:0-1309 GCF_056400485.1 Roseateles sp. P5_B10 | reverse complement strand
GGGCATCGTGACGGGCGTGGGCGAATTGAAGGCGGCAGCCAATCGGGCGCCGAAGAGCGGGCCGGTGGCGATGGCCATCACCAGGTTCCCGTCGCCATCGCGGGCGCTGATCCTGCCGGCGGCGCTGTCGAAGGCCCAATGGCTGACGCCGGCCTCGGCGCCAAGATGGCGGTTCGCATCAAGCAATCCCATGATCGTCTCCTGCTCTGGCGGCGAACTCGGCGACGGTGTCTTGCCACTCGTTCCAGCCGCCTTCCTTCACCTCGATGGCGCACAGAAATTCCATCTCGAAGCGCTTGGCCTGAGCCTCACGCCTGAGCCTGGCTCGCTCTTCGACCCGCTTGGCCCGGGCCGCGAAACGCCGCGGCATCTTCTCGAGCAGCGCGGCGAAGCCGACAGGTTTGTTGACCATCAAAGCACCGTCCTCCGCGGGTCCAGTTCGGTGCCTTCCCAGGCCTCTTCATCGGTCGTCGGCTGCGCGGCGAGGTGCGGCGCGTATTCGGCTTCCCATGCGCGCAACTGGCTGATGGTGATGCGCAGCAGCGAGGCGCTGGCCCAGAGCGCGTCATCCGGGGCAAGTGGGGTGGATTGAGATTGCATGTTGGCTCCTGTTTTCGATGGAGCCAGTCTCGGAGCCGGCCGGCCGCGGGGGTATCGCCCTTTGGGGGTGCCGAGGGGGGGTGGGCGGGCGGGCATCCCCCGTCGTATCCCTCCAAAGGGGGATGGCGGTCGACTCGAAAGCCAACACCTCAGATGCGAGAAAGGCGCCTAGGCTGTTGATTTCGCTAGGGATTCGTGGGCCTACGGCACCGGAGCCTGCGTCTGCGCCCGGGAAGGTGTCTCAGCCAGGGTTCAGTGCCGTCGCGGGCGGGCAGAAAGTCCTGGGCAGCACCGAGCGCCCGCTGAGTCTGACGCAGTTCGGCTGCAGGCCCTGCCAGGCCCGGCTGCCGAAGTTGGCTGTCACGGCCCTGCCGTCTGCGTAGCTGACCTGCTGCACGCTGTGGTCGTCCGTGAGCCACGCGAAGGCCGTGAGCGCCACGGGTGCCGACACGCCGTGCACGGCCTGGAAGTCGTCATGCGCCGCCTTCAGCCAGGCGGCGGCACTGGCGAGGTCGCGCCGGTCAAGGTTCCACAGAGTCGGCACGCCATACAGCAACGAACGAGCGTAGCGGCGCGCTTCCTGGCCCACCACCTTGGTCAGGCTGAGCTCCCAACGATCCACGGTCACCAACGCGTCGTGGTAGACCGCATCGAACAGGGGCAGGCGATCAGCGGGTTCGAACAGAGCGCGTGCTTCGTCAGCCGTGGG
>NZ_JBFULE010001143.1:0-1310 GCF_056400485.1 Roseateles sp. P5_B10 | reverse complement strand
ATCCAGCTCCAGTTGGGGCGCGGCTATCAACTCCGACAAATGGTCAGGCTTTGACGTCCCCGGGATCGGGACGATGTCCTTGCCCTGGTGCAGTAGCCAGGCCAGCGCCAACGTGGCCGGCGCACAGTTCAACCGTGCGGCCTCGTCCTGGAAGCCATCCAGCAGCCGCAGATTCGCCGCGTAGTTCTCCGGCGAAAACCGCGGCATGCCGCGGCGGATGTCCTTGGGCTCCAGCTTGCTGACGTCGCGCAGCTCACCGCCGAGGAAGCCGCGCGCCAGCGGGCTGAAGGCGACGAAAGCGACGCTCAGCTCGCGGCAGGCGTCGAGCACGGCGATCTCCGGGTTGCGTGTCCACAGCGAGTACTCGGTTTGCAGCGCGGCAATCGGGTGCACCGCATAGGCGCGCTTCAAGGTGGCGGCAGAGACCTCGGACAGGCCGAGCGCGCGAACCTTGCCCGCCTTCACCAGCTCGGCCATCGCGCCTACGCTCTCCTCCACCGGCACCTTGGCGTCCAGCCGGTGCAGGTAGAGCACATCGATGACGTCGGTGCGCAGCCGCTTCAGGCTGGCCTCGACGCTGACGCGGATGGTGTCTGGACGGCCGTCGATGACGCGCTGGCCATCGACGCCTTGCATGCCGCATTTGCTCGTCAGCACGATGCGCTCGCGGTGTGGTGCAAGCAGGCCGCCCAGCAGTTCCTCGTTGGCGCCAAAGCCATATAGCGCCGCCGTGTCGAACAGCGTGATGCCGCCGTTGAGCGCGCCGTCCAGCACGGCTGCCGCGACGTCGCGCGATGGCGGTGTGCCATAGGCGTGGCTGAGGTTCATGCAGCCCAGGCCGATGGCCGAGACCTCGAAGGGGCCGATGCGGCGGGTTTTCATTTCAGCTGCTGCTCAAGCTCGTGCAGCACGCGGTAGCAGGGCAGCACTTGCGCCACGCTGCTGTTGGGCTCGCGGCCCTCGCGGATGGCGGCGAAGAACTCGCGGTCCTGCAGCTCGATGCCGTTCATGGACACGTCCACCGCCRACACGTCGATCTTGTTCTCCTTGCCGTCGAACAGGTCGTCGTAGCGCGCCAGATAGGTGCCCGTGTCGCCGATGTAGCGGAAGAACGTCCCCAGCGGGCCGTCGTTGTTGAAGGACAGGCTCAGCGTGCAGATGGCGCCGTTGGCGGCCTTGAGCTGGATGCTCATATCCATCGCAATGCCCAGCGTTGGGTGGATAGGGCCTTGCAGCGCATGGGCCTGCACGACCGGGCTCTGCACCTGATATGCGAACAGGTCCACCGTGTGCGCCGCGTGGTGCCACAG
>NZ_JBFULE010001142.1:0-1310 GCF_056400485.1 Roseateles sp. P5_B10 | reverse complement strand
AGCCCGAACTGGACCGGGCCCTTGCATGAGCCGGAGCTGCTGCACATCTTTCAACACGCCAGCGGCCGCTACGGCACGACGCTGGACTATCTGCTGCGCACCGTTCAGGGTTTGCGCGAACATGGGATCCGCGACGCGGAACTGGAGCGCCAGGCCCACCTGGCGGCGCAGCACGGGCTGTGCGCCCCGCTTTGATCAGCCCCTGAGCCGCGCGAGATCTTCCTCGGTGTCGACGTCGACATGCACGCCGGGGTCGTCGACGGGAATGGGTTGCGCCGCGTAGCGAGCCACGATGCGCCGCGCGCCCTCATCGCCCTGCAGGGCCACCAGCTCCGAGTAGAGCTCAGTGCCAAAGCCGACCGGATGGCCCTGGATGCCGCGGTACTGGGCATAGCAGACGGGGTAGCGCTCCAGCCCCTCGGCCACGGCCATGATGGTGGTCGGCTGCACAAGCGGCATGTCGGCCGGCAGGATGAGCCAGCCGTCGGCATCACCCGTGGCGCTGACGCCAGCGACGATGGAATGCCCCATGCCGATGGGCTGAGGCCGACCGTGGGTATCGCGCTCAGGCAGCGTCACGACGTCGCGCGCCGCGATGAGCTTGTGCACGGCCGGCGCCAGGGCTGCCGTCGTCACAACGACAACCGGAAGCTGCGTCGCGATCGCATGGCGCAAGGTGCGCGCCAGCAAGGTATCTCCACCGGGCGTTCCCGCCAGGTGCTGTTCCAGCTTGTGGCCCGAGCCGCGGAAGCGCGAGCCGCGACCCGCGGCCAGCACAACGACGACGGGGCGTCGCTTTGTCATTTGCTATTCGTCCTTCAAAACCCACTGACCTAGCGCCGGTCTGAGCCGTTTGCTGCAGTGCCACAAGCATGCCGAGTGAGGCTTCGCTTGAAACTGGGGCGTTCACTTAAGGGAAGGTCTGCATACGTAGGGAGGTCGTCAGGCCTGGCGTTGGGCCCGCGCCGGGGTGAGTTGCGGGGTGAGGCAAGGCGCCTGCGAGGCGTGTGGCGGGCCTACACAACGAGCGGGTAACGACGAATCACCCCGCAACTCGCCCCGGCCCTCCGGGTTGGGCTGCAAAGGGCTCAGTCGTTGTTGCAAGTGCTCGCGATGCCACCGGCATCGCTGCGCCTTGCGCCTAGACTGAGCCCTTTGCAGCACCAACGCGGGCCTAACGCCAGGCCTGATGACCTCCCGCCATGAGCAAGTTGAGCGACTTCCGAAAGAGCTACGAACTAGGGGAGCTGGATGAGGTGCAAGCTGCGGATGGACCGCTGGCGCTCTTCAACCGCTGGATGGATGAGGCC
>NZ_JBFULE010001141.1:0-1313 GCF_056400485.1 Roseateles sp. P5_B10 | reverse complement strand
GCACTGAAGGACGAGCTCTTCGACATCGACCGTCGCCACATCAACACCGAGAGCGACACCGAGGTGCTGATCAACGTGCTGGCGCACGAGCTGGAGCTGGCCGCGCGCGACCTGCCACTGACGCCCAAGGAGATCTTCTCCGCCGTGCGTGCGGTGCAAAAGCGCATCAAGGGCAGCTACGCCGTCATCGCGCTGATCGCCGGCCAGGGCCTGCTGGCTTTCCGCGACCCCTTCGGCATCCGCCCGCTGTGCTTCGGCCGCTCGGCCAACGGCGAGGTCATGGTGGCCAGCGAAAGCGTCGCGCTGGAAGGCACCGGCCACCAGCTGGAGCGCGACGTGGCGCCCGGCGAAGCCCTCTTCATCGACATGACCGRCAAGCTGCACACCGAGCAGTGCAATGACAACCCGACGCTGAACCCCTGCATGTTCGAGTTCGTCTACCTGGCCCGCCCGGATTCGGTGATGGATGGCATCTCGGTCTACCAGGCGCGGCTGAACATGGGCGAGACCCTGGCCCAGCGGGTCATCTCCACGATGCCGCCCAACGAGATCGACGTCGTCATCCCGATTCCGGAAAGCAGCCGCCCCTCGGCCATGCAACTGGCCCACCGCATCGGCAAGCCCTATCGCGAGGGCTTCGTGAAGAACCGCTATGTCGGCCGYACCTTCATCATGCCGGGGCAGGGCGCGCGCAAGAAGTCGGTGCGCCAGAAGCTCAATGCCATCGGTGTCGAGTTCAAGGACCGGAATGTGCTGCTGGTGGATGACTCCATCGTGCGCGGCACCACGTCCAAGGAGATCGTGCAGATGGCTCGCGAGGCGGGCGCACGCAAGGTCTACCTTGCTTCCGCCGCGCCGCCGGTGCGCTATCCCAACGTTTACGGCATCGACATGCCGACGACCGAGGAACTGATCGCACACAACCGCTCCGTCGAGGAGATCCGCCAATACATCGGCGCCGATGCGCTGATCTACCAGGACGTGGATGCTATGAAGCGCGTCGTCGCCGCGCTGCGCCCGGGCCTCGCCGGCTTCGAGGCAAGCTGCTTCGACGGCCACTACGTGACCGGTGACGTGAGTCTCGAAGACTTCGCCACGCTGCGCGCGCAACGCACCAGCCAGCCCAGCGAGGAAGACGCCGACGCACGTGGCCGCCTGGCGCTGCAAAGCGACAGTGAGCAATAGGGGCTGAACGCATGAGCGACCCCGCTCGCCGCACCTTGCCCGAGGGCCTGCGCCCGGAGACGCTGGCCGTGCGCACGGCGCTGGCGCCTAGCCAGCATGGCGAGAACTCCGAAGCGCTGTTCCTGACC
>NZ_JBFULE010001140.1:0-1313 GCF_056400485.1 Roseateles sp. P5_B10 | reverse complement strand
ATGCGCAGCGGTTACATCCGCGCATCATGCCCACCGTCTATCTCCTCCGTCTCAGCGAGCCCACGCTGCAGCGCACGCGCTCGCTGCTGCTGCAGGCCGACGGCGTGGAGCTGGCCGGCAGCAGCACCCTGCTGGCCGACGCGCTGGACGAACTCGCCGCGCTGGCGCCCGACATCGTCGCTAGCGACCTGCGCCTGGTCGACAGCCATGCGATGCGTGTCGCCCATGAACTCGGCCGCCTGCCGGTGCGGCCCCAGCTGCTGCTGCTGACGCCGACGGCCGATGACCTGCAGCTGTTCGCCGCGCTGAGTGCCGGCGCCAATGCCTATCACGTGGACGACGGCAGCGGTGCCGGCCTCGTCCAGGCGCTGACTCGCCTGCATGAACGCCGCTCCATGTTCAACCCTCAGCTGGCCCGCCAGGCCCTGGCGGCATTCGGCATCGAGCGCAGCCCCATCGTCACGGCCCGCCAGGCCGCAGCGCCGCTGGATGCCAGCCCCGCCGGCCGCCAGATCGACCAGGCCAGCCGTCATCTGCTGACGCTGCTGGCGCAAGGCCTGCTACTGGCCGAGATCGCGACGCTGTGGAAGCTGGACGTTGCCGAGATCGAGCGCCGCATCTGGCGCCTGGTGCGTCTGCTGCATGTGCGTTCGCGGGAACTGCTGATCGCCTAGGCCGGCACGGTGTCCGCAAAGCTCTGGCGCTGGGACAGCTTGTCCATGTGGCGAGCCAGATTGGGGTAGTCCTCGCGCCAGTTGATCTCCGGGAAGCGGAATTCCAGCCAGCCCAGGGCGCAACCGACGGAGATGTCGGCGAGCGAGAAATGGTTGCCCGAGCACCAGGCCTTCTCGCCCAGGCCCTGGCTCATCGCGGCCAACGCGGCGTTGACCTTGGTCAGCTGACGGTCAATCCAGGCCGGGCTGCGCTGCTCCGCGGGGCGGTGCGCCCAGGTGCGCTCCAGGCGCACGAGGATGCCGGCATCGACGATGCCGTCGGCCAGGGCCTCCCAGGTGCGCACCTCACAGCGCTCGCGGCCGCGCTCGGGGATCAGCTTGCCCACGGGTGACAGCGTGTCCACGTACTCGACGATGACGCGCGAGTCGAAGACGGCACCGGTGATCGAATCCTGGCCTTCCATGACCAGGCAGGGCACCTTGCCCAGCGGGTTCATCTTCAGGATGGCGTCGCTGCCCCAGACGTCTTCAAGCACCAACTGGTAATCGAGCTTCTTCTCGGCCATCACGATGCGAACCTTGCGCACGTAAGGGCTGGCGAGAGAACCGATCAACTTCATCGTCATAGGGCAGGCAAGG
>NZ_JBFULE010001139.1:0-1313 GCF_056400485.1 Roseateles sp. P5_B10 | reverse complement strand
AGGATGAACAGCGCCCAACTGCCGACCGTCAGCACGACACTGCTGATCAACACATCACGCCAGTGGAATTCATTGCCGGCCAGTGCAGACAACGTGATGAGCAACGGCAGCGTGCAGGCCAGCCCCAAGCGGGGCAGCGCGACACCAAAGACCGCGATGGCGGCGACGATGATGAGCAAAGGGCGCCAGGCAATGGCGCCGATGGGATCGCCGCCTTCTGATTCCAGCGTCAACGCCTTGAAAAGCACGAGGCCGCCCAGCAAGGCCAGCAGGATGCCCAGGCCGAAGGGGAAATAACCGGGGCCAGGCCGGGCCGAGGTGCCGAAGGAGTATTCCGTCGAGCCCCATGCGAACGCCACGCCCACCACCAGGAACATCAGCCCGGACCAGAAGTCCCRCTGGCTTTTGATCTTCATTGCTTGTCGCCTCCGGCGCGCCGCGGGCGCGCGTTTTCTTGCCGGTGATTCTGGCAGTCGGGTCGACGCTGCCCGACTGTGGATTACACGTAAGACAAGAGAGACTAGCCTTCCCAGGACGGCGTGCTGCGCAACACCTCCTCCACCGTTGTCACCCCTTCCGCCACCTTCATCGCGCCGGCCAGGCGCAGCGGGCGCAGGCCCTCCTGCATGGCCTGGCGACGCAGTGCGGTCAGGTCAGCGACCGAGGCCTTGACGCCTTCGGAAACGGTCAGCAGCTCGTAAAGGCCGGCACGGCCGCGGAAACCCGTATTGCGGCATTCCAGGCAGCCCACCGGCTTGTAGGGCTTGACGCCTCCACCCAGGCGCCAGTGCCGCACCAGCTCATTGAGGTTCTCCCGCGTGACCAGAGGGTCGGGCTGCTTGCAGTGCGGGCACAGGGTACGTACCAGTCGCTGGGCCAGCACACCAATGACGGTGGCGCTGATCAAATAGCTCGGCACGCCCAGATCCATCAGCCGCGTGATCGCCGATACCGAGTCGTTGGTATGCAAGGTGCTGAAGACGAGGTGACCCGTCAGCGCGGCCTGGATGGCCATCTCGGCCGTCTCCAGGTCGCGAATCTCGCCGACCATGATGATGTCCGGATCCTGGCGCATCAACGCACGCAGGCCTTCGGCAAAACCGAGATCCAGCACGTTCTGCACCTGGGTCTGGTTGAAGGCCGGCTCGATCATCTCGATGGGGTCTTCGATGGTGCAGACATTGACCTCATCGGTCGCCAGGCGCTTGAGCGTCGAGTACAGCGTCGTCGTCTTGCCGCTGCCGGTCGGGCCGGTCACCAGGATGATGCCGTGGGGCTGCTTGACCAAGCTCTCCCAGCGGTCGGAGTCGTGY
>NZ_JBFULE010001138.1:0-1313 GCF_056400485.1 Roseateles sp. P5_B10 | reverse complement strand
GGTGATCGGACCTACCTGGATCGGTCACGGATCTCACCTGCGCGCCGGTTCGGTCGTTGAGCGGGCCGTGCTCATTGAGCACACGCGCATCGGTGAAGGCATGACGGTGCGCGAGATGATCATCTCGCCGCAGTACTGCGTGGATCGCACCGGGCACACCAGCTATGTCGGCGACGAGGTGACGCCGCTGCGTTGGGGTGACGCGCGCGCCTGAGCTGCGGGCCGATCGACTCAGGTGAACGTCTTGGCCTCAACCAGCAGTGGTGCGCTGACGTCCTTTGCCGACAGTTGCGGGATGAGTCCGTCCAGCGGCCATTCGATGCCAATGGTCGGGTCATCCCAGCGCACTGCGCCCTCGCACTCGGGTGCGTAGCGGCCACTGGTCTTGTAGAGGAAGTCCGCGGTTTCGCTGACGACGACGAAGCCATGGGCGAAGCCAGGCGGGATCCAGACTTGCCGCTGGTTCTCGGCCGACAGTTCGAAGCCGACCCAGCGCCCGAAATTGGGGCTGGACCGGCGCATGTCGACGGCCACGTCGAACACGGCACCGGAGACACAGCGCACGAGCTTGCCCTGAGCATGTGGGTCGAGCTGGTAGTGCAGGCCGCGCAGCACGCCGCGCGCGGAGCGCGAGTGGTTGTCCTGCACGAAGTGCACGTCGTAGCCCAGGGCCTGGTTGAAGCGCTCCTCGTTCCAGCTCTCCATGAAAAAGCCGCGGGCGTCGCCGAAGACCTTGGGCTGGATGAGCAGGACTTCGGGAAGGGCGGTTGGCGTGACTTGCATCGTGTTCAGAAGGCCTTGTCGGTCAGCAGCTTGAGCAGATATTGGCCATAGCCATTCTTCGCAAGGGGCTTGGCGAGGGTTTCAAGCTGCGCGGTATCGATCCAGCCGGCACGGTAGGCGATCTCTTCCGGGCAGGCCACCTTCAGCCCCTGGCGCTTTTCCAGCGTGGCAATGAACTGGCCCGCTTCGAGCAGGCTGTCGTGGGTGCCGGTGTCCAGCCATGCATAGCCACGGCCCATGATCTCGACATTGAGCTGGCCCTGGCGCAGGTATTGGGCATTGACGTCGGTGATCTCGAGTTCACCGCGGGCGCTGGGCTTGATGGCTGCCGCGATGTCGCAGACCTGCTCGTCGTAGAAATACAGGCCCGTCACCGCGTAATTGCTTTTCGGGCTTTTCGGTTTCTCTTCGATGGACAGCGCACGTTGCTGGGCATCAAAGTCGACCACGCCGTAGCGTTCGGGGTCGGTCACGTGATAGGCGAAGACGCTGGCGCCGCCGTCGCGGCCTGTGGCGCTGCCCAGCAGGCC
>NZ_JBFULE010001137.1:0-1314 GCF_056400485.1 Roseateles sp. P5_B10 | reverse complement strand
GTCGAAGAAGGAGGCGAACGCACCGCACTGCTCGTTCTCGACCGACACGATCAGCCGCTTGTAGGGCTCGACGAGGTCGGACAGCGGTTTGCCGCTGCCCGCCAGCCAGCGCAGATCGGCCTGCATGGACGCCAGCGCCCGGCGGCGCGTCGTCTCGGCGGCACGCTTGAGCAGCAGCGTCAGGCCGATGAGCGCGGCGATGTAGAAGCTGACGCCGACGGCGATGGCCGGCGTCAGCGACCAGTTGTCGAACAGCCGGCTGCGCGCGACGACCAGCAGGGCCAGCACGACGAAGGGGCCGATGACGAGGCGGGCCACCGGCGTGCTGCGCCGAGCCACGACCTGGATGTCGATCCAGTCGTCGAGCAGCGTGTGCACCGCGAAGCCGCCGCCGTCCTTGCTGCGGTCCTCGGGCCGGGCGCTGAAGCGCTGCGCCCACAAGGCCCTGTGCTCCTCGCCCAGTGACTTGGCAAACATCTCGATAGTGCTTTCGGGATAGAAAGTGCGCCCGGCATTCATGTGATGCACGAAGCGCACCAGCAGCACCGTCGCGTCGGCCACCGCGACGATGAGCAGCGGCAGCAGCAGCAGGATGGCGTAGAGCGTGGCACTCACCATCTGGCGGTGCTCGTCGCCGCGCACGGGCACCTCGGGAATCTGCCCTTCGGACAGGCACAGGAAGAGCAGCCCGACGCAGCTCAGCGTGAGCCCGTACCAGACCAGGGTGCGTGCGGCGCGCGGGCGGGCCTCGCCGCGCTCGCCGTACTCCTGCCAGAGCTCGTCAAAGTCGCAGCTGTAGCCGACGCCGGGCTTCCAGAACAACACGCTGACATGCTCGAACCAGCCGCGCAACAGCTGGCGCATGTCGCTGCGCACGACGGGCTTGGGCACGGGCCGCGGCAGCCGCAGCCAGTCGGAGTCGTGGCGGAGCTGGTTGAGCGAGTCGGCCCAGGCCCAGTCCAGCGTCCACAGGATGGCGAACAGCGCCAGCAGGTGGATGAGATGCGAAGGCCAGGCGCTGACGCCTTCCAGCCAGGCCACCGGCTCGCAGCTGTCGCAGACGCCGGCCTGGTTCCATCCGCCGGCCGGCCAGGCCAGCCACAGCCAGACCAACACCACCAGCAGCACGATGACGAGGTGCAGGCGGTCGACGCCGGCGCGCTGGTCGGGCGGCGCCGGCTGCTCGCGCCGCGCCAGCAGCAAAGCCGGCAGCACGGCCAGCAGTGCCCCGAAAGCAGCCAGGCTGGCCAGCAGCAGGGCATGAACGAAACCGAGCTGGCTGGGCAGCAGGAATTCGATGAGGCTGGCCAGCAC
>NZ_JBFULE010001136.1:0-1314 GCF_056400485.1 Roseateles sp. P5_B10 | reverse complement strand
GATGACGACGAGGTTGAAGCTGCGCCCAGGCTCGACGAGCACCGTCCACCACAGCAGCGTGCAACCCAGCGCAATGATGGCCGGGTCGGAGGTGAAGCGGGTCAGCAGCCAGGGCCCTGCCAGCGCAAAAGCCGTCGAGACGACCAGCGCCAGCGCAATGCCCAGCGCCAGGGAACGCCGCACCAGCCGGTCAGCCCGACGCAACTTGCCCGCGCCGATCATGTGGCCGACCATGATCTCCACCGCAAAGCTGATGGCCAGGCTGAACATCAGGATCACGTGCAGGAACTGCGTCGTATAGGCGTGCGTGGCCAGCGCATGGGCGCCAAGCTGGGCCACGGCAGCCAGGCTGGTCATGAAGGCCAGGCGCCAGGAGATGTTCTCCGCCGCGCCGGGGATGCCGATGTGCAGCACGGTCTTCAGCGGCTTGCGCACCAGCCGCCACCAGTCGGCCGCGCGCAGCCGCAGGTTCAAGYGCGTGCGCCACAGCAAGATATGCAGCATCAGGCCCATGCCGCGCCCGCAGGTGCAGGCCAGCGCATAGCCCACCAGGCCCAGGCGCGGCATGGCCAGCAGGGCCACCACCAGCGTGACGACCTGGATGAGCACGACGACGGCCAGCGCCTCGCGGCTGCGCAGGTGCGAACGCATGACGCTGGACATGTTGGCGTTCCAGGCGTCCAGCAGCAGCGCCGGCGCCAGCGCCTGCAGCAGCGTCTTGGCCAGCGGCGCCACTTCGGGCGGCGCGTTCACCAGCGTCAGCAACGGGCCTGCCGCAATCAATGCCGCCACGGCCCCGCCCACGCCCAGCCAGGTGCTGGCGCCGACCACGGCGCGGGCCACCGCATCGGCCTGGTCGCGCCGGCCCGCACCCAGGGCCTGGGTGACAGCCACGCTGACACCGGCACCGATGACACGGAACAATACAAAGACCGCGGCGAACACCTGGTTGGCCAGGCCGAAGGCGGCGCCGCTGTTGTCGGACAGCCGGGCGGCCAGGCCGGTGCCGATGATGCCGATGCCGATGCCCAGCAGCAGCTCCAGCAGCATCGGCCAGGTCAGCGCAAACAGACGGGGACGAGCGGACAAGGCGGTCATTACCGGGTCTTAACGACGGGATTCACACAAGTCACGACAAGCTCGCCAGAATGGTTAGGGTCTATTGACCTGTGAATCGTCCCCGCGCTGGGGTGGCCAAGGGTGCAGAGCTAGGCGCAGTCCGCCGCCCAGGCTGGCCGCCTGGGCAAGGGCTGCAACAACGCGCTGCGCCCTTGGCCACCCCAGCCCGAAGGGTGAGGTCCCGCTCAGGGCCAA
>NZ_JBFULE010001135.1:0-1315 GCF_056400485.1 Roseateles sp. P5_B10 | reverse complement strand
TCATGTACAACACGCTCAACACGATCGCTGGCCTTGTTCGCGACCGACGCAACGACGCGGCGGTGAACATGGTCGTGGGACTGAGTGAATTCCTGCGTCGCGCATCGGAAGATTCGCACAGGGCGCAAGTGACGTTGGCGGAGGAAGTGGACTACCTGCAGCGTTACGTCGACATCCAGAAGCTTCGGTTCGGCGAGCGCCTTGTCGTAAACATGGAACTCCCGAACGAACTGCTCGGCGCCAAGGTGCCGAACCTGCTGTTGCAGCCCCTCGTCGAGAACGCCATCAAGCACGGCATTTGCAAACGAGTGAGCGGCGGCTGCATTCGCATCGTCGGCGAGGACCGGCAAGGGATGCTGCGGCTGACCGTGTCAAACGACGGCCCCTTCACGCAGGAAGATTTCGCTGCAACGGGCACCGGCGTGGGCCTCAGGAACTTGCGGGCACGCTTGCGGATTCTTCACGGCGAGCGGTCCGGCCTGACGCTCCAACCCGCCGGCGAGGATGGCGTCGAAGTCGTCGTCACGCTTCCCCTGCAGATGTCCTGAATGGCGGCGCTGCGGATCCTGGTGGTCGACGACGAGGCGATCGCCCGGCGTAACCTTGTGATCTTGCTGAGTGCCGATCCAGATGTGGCAGCCGTCGTTGAATGCGACTCTGGTCAAGCGGCCGTTGCCGAGATGCGGCGCGCAAGACCTGACGTTCTCTTTCTTGACGTCCACATGCCCGAGTGCGATGGCTTCGATGTGCTCGAACTGATGGGCTCGGACATGCCCGCGGCCGTCATCTTCGTCACGGCGTACGACGAATACGCGCTGCGCGCGTTCGATGCAGGCGCGCTGGACTATTTGCTCAAGCCATTCGACGACGCGCGATTTCACCGCGCGTTGCAGCGAGCCAAGTTTCGGATCGCGCAAGAGCCGACGGCGGGCCGCCCGCCATTGACTCAACTCGTAGTGAAGAACCGGGGCAAGACCTTGTTCTTGAACACGGCAGACGTGGACTGGATCGAGGCGGCCGACTACTACGCATGCTTGCACGTAGGCAATGCGACGCACATCTTGCGCCGCAGCCTGCACGCTCTGGAACGAGAGCTGGACGCAAAGACCTTTGTTCGTATCCACCGGTCCATCATCGTCAATCGCGAGAGGGTTCGCGGTCTAGAGCTTCACAGCAGCGGGGAGCACGAGGTGGTTCTTCAATCGGGCGTTCGGCTGTCAATGAGCCGCAGGTTTCGAAAGAATTTCACCGATCGAATATGACTTCACGAAGCGCCCTTCACTCCTCCAAAGCGACCACCAGCACAGCCTTGGCA
>NZ_JBFULE010001134.1:0-1317 GCF_056400485.1 Roseateles sp. P5_B10 | reverse complement strand
CGATGAACCCGCCTGATCTCGACGACTGGCTCGACGCCCTCGATCAGGCCACCCCTCCCGCCCCACCCGCTGCTGACGAACTCGAACAGGCCGTTTTGGCCGCTTTCGACCTGGACGGCCCCTTGGCGCGCCTGGACCGGGGCTACAGGCCCCGCGCGCCCCAGTTGGAGATGACCCGCGCCGTCGCCCGGGCGCTCAGCCGCCGCCAGGCCCTGGTCGTCGAAGCGGGTACCGGTGTCGGCAAGACCTTCGCCTACCTCGTCCCGGCCCTGCTGGCGGGTAGCCGTGCCCTCATCAGCACCGCCACCAAGAGCCTGCAGGACCAGCTTTTCCTGCGCGATCTGCCCCGGCTGACCAAGGCGCTGAATACGCCGGTGCGGCTGGCCCTGCTGAAGGGCCGCAGCAGCTATCTCTGCCTGCACCGCATGAAGGAGGCGCGCGTCTCGGGTGAATTCCCGGACCGGCGCACGGCGCTGTCGCTGGCCCGCATCGAGCGCTGGGCCCTGGGCACGACAACGGGCGACTTTGCCGAGATCGATGGGCTGGATGAGCGCTCGCCCATCATCCCCATCGTCAGCTCCAGCCGCGAGAACTGCCTGGGCCAGGAATGCCCGGACTGGAAGAGCTGCTACGTCGTCAAGGCGCGGCGCGAGGCGATGGAGGCCGACGTCGTCGTCGTCAATCACCACCTCTTCTTTGCCGACATGACGCTGCGCGATACCGGCGTGGCCGAGCTGCTGCCCAGCGTCGAGATCGCCATCTTCGACGAGGCTCACCAGCTCGCCGAGGCCGGCGTGCAGTTCCTCGGCACGCTGCTGGGTACGGCCTCGCTGATCGATTTCGCGCGTGATGTGCTGGCCCAGGGCCTGGCCCATGCACGCGGCGTGCACGACTGGCAGGGCTTGCATGCGGGTGTCGAGAAGGCGGCGCGGGAGCTGCGCCTGGCCGCGGCCGGCCCGCTGGCCACCGCCGGCCGCGAGCTGCGCGGCACACTCAAGCTGGGCTGGAAGGAGAGGGCGAACCAGCCCGGTTTCGCCACGGCGCTGGCTGGCGTCGAAGTGGCGACGGCCAAGGCCTTGGAGGCGCTGACCGCCGTGCGCGAGGCCGCGCCCGATTTCGCGCGCCTGTGTGAGCGGGCCCAGGAGTTGCGTGAGTTGGCCAAACAGTTCGCCACCGACCCTGATCCGGGAGACGTGCGCTGGATCGACATCAGCCCGCATGCGGCCCGCCTGGTCGAGTCACCCCTGGACATCCGCGACGCGATGCAGCAGCAGCTGGAGGGGCCGCCCAAGGCCTGGGTGTTCACCTCGGCCACGC
>NZ_JBFULE010001133.1:0-1320 GCF_056400485.1 Roseateles sp. P5_B10 | reverse complement strand
ACACTCGCCGGATGCATGACGCGACCCCTGATCTCAGTTTCGGCGACCTGACGCCGGAGTTCATGCTCGACGCCCTGGACGCCGCCGGCCTGCGTGCCGACGGCCGGCTGCTGCAGCTCAACTCCTTCGAGAACCGCGTGCTGATGCTGCACCTGGAGGACGGCGGCGCGGCTGTCGCCAAGTTCTACCGCCCGGCGCGCTGGAGCGATGCGCAGATCCTGGAAGAACACGATTTCGCCACCGAGCTCGCCGCCGCCGAGGTGCCCGTCGCGGCGCCGTGGACGCTGGAGGGCGGTTCCACCCTTTTCCACTATCAGGGCCAGCGCCTGGCCGTCACGCCGCGCCAGGGTGGGCGCGGGCCGGAGCTGGAAGACCCCGAAGTGCTGCGCTGGATCGGCCGGCTACTGGCTCGCCTGCACGGCGTCGGCCGCCAAAAGCCCTTTGCCGAACGCCTGGCCTGGGCCAGCGCCGCGCCCGCCCAGGCCGCACGCGATTGGCTGATGGGCAACGACGCCATCCCGCCCGAGATCGCACCCGCCTGGGACGAGGCCGCACGCCGCTGCATTGATGCCATCCAGGCCGCCTTTGACAGCCTGCCCGACCTGCAGTTGACACGCCTGCATGGCGACTGCCATCCCGGCAACATCCTCTGGACGCCTGACCGCGGGCCGCACTTCGTCGACCTCGACGACGCCGTCAATGGCCCGGTGGTGCAGGACCTGTGGATGCTGTTGCCCGGCGAGCCCGATGCTGCACGCAGCCTGCTCAACGCCGTGCTCGATGGCTACGAGCAGATCGCCGAATTCGATGATCGCGAACTGCGTCTGATCGAACCGTTGCGAACAATGCGCATGATCCACCACAGCGCCTGGCTGGCTCGCCGCTGGGGCGACCCGGCCTTCCCTCTCGCCTTCCCCTGGTTTGGCACGCCCAACTATTGGCTGGACCAAGTGGCCAAGCTGAGGGAACAGCTGGAAGCGATGCGGCCCAAGGGCAGCACCCCGACGCTGGCCCGTGACGAGGACGAGGTCAACTTCGATGGCGACGGCTTCGCCTGATTCGCTCAGGGCAGTGGGCTCGTCAACACCACGGCATAGCCATCGGGGTCGCGCAGCCAGAACTCCCAGTTGCCGTTCTGGCTCCAGCGCTTCGGCCTGACGACGTCGACATCCAGCGCTGTCGCCCGCTCCACGGCGGCGTCGAAGTCAGCCAGCTCGAACCACAGCAGCACGCCGTTGCCATAGGGGCGCAACTCGACGTCGCCAAGAGGCCCATGATCGTGATCGACCTCCCAGCGGTGCAACTGCAGCAGCAAATGGC
>NZ_JBFULE010001132.1:0-1320 GCF_056400485.1 Roseateles sp. P5_B10 | reverse complement strand
CGGTAATAAAGGTCGCTGCGGAACTCGTTCTTGGCGGCCTGCTCGCGCAGGTCCGACTTGCTGGCGGCGATGAAGCGCACGTTGATCGGCAGCTCCTCGTTGGAGCCCAGGCGCTCGATGCGTCGCTCCTGCAGCACGCGCAGCAGCTTGATCTGCAGCGCGATCGGCATGGTCTCGATCTCGTCCAGCAGCAGTGTGCCGCCGTTGGCATGCTCGATCTTGCCAATGCGGCGCTTGGCGGCTGACGTGAACGAGCCCGGCTCGTGGCCGAACAATTCGCTCTCGAACAGCGCCTCGGGCAGGCCGCCGCAGTTGATGGCAACGAAATGGCGGTCGCGGCGCGCGCTCTGGTCGTGCAGGCAGCGCGCCACCAGCTCCTTGCCGGTGCCGGTCTCGCCGACGATCAGCACATCTGCCGAGGTGCCGGCCAGATTCAGCACCTGGCGGCGCAGCTGCTGCATGGCCGGAGACTGTCCCAGCAGCGCGGCCTCGATGCCGTTGGCGCGCTGCAGCTGCGTGCGCAGCTCGTCGGCCGAGTGGCGCAGCGTGCGCAGGTCCAGGGCGCGGCGGGCCACGTCCAGCAGGCGCTCGGGCGCGAAGGGCTTTTCGATGAAGTCGTAGGCGCCGGCACGCATGGACTGCACGGCCATGGTCACGTCGCCGTGGGCCGTGATGAGGATGGTGGGAATGCTCGCGTCGGTGGCCTGCACATGGGCCAGCAGCGCGCGGCCATCCATGCCGGGCAGGCGCACGTCGGTGATGACGATGATGGGTGCGCCGGGCTGGATGTGGGGCAGGGCTTCCTCGGCCGTGCGGCAAGGTTGCACGGCAAAGCCCTCCAGCTCCAGCGTCTGCGTGAGGCTGACCCGCACCGGCAGGTCGTCCTCGACGAACACGACCTTGTAGCCTTCAAACATCTTTCGTCTCCGGTACTGCCGCCCAGGTTTCGACGGCAAGGTCGAACTCGAAACTCATGCCGTGCTCCAGGCGTTGGGCACGCAGCGTGCCGCCGAACTCGTGCACGATCTTGGCTGAAATCACCAGGCCCAGCCCCAGGCCTTCGCCAGCGGGCTTGGTGGTGAAGAAGGGCTCGAACAGGCGCTGCAGGTCTGCCTCGCCGACACCGGCACCGCTGTCCTGCACGCGCATCAGGGCGCGGCGCCCGCCATCCTGTGCGATGACCTGCACGCGGAGTTGGCGCTCGGCCTCGTTCTGCATCGCGTCAATGGCGTTGCCGAACAGGTTGACCAGCACCTGCTCCAGCCGGTTGGCCTCTGCCCGCACGCGCAGGCCGGCGGGCACCTCGATCTCGGCCTGCAC
>NZ_JBFULE010001131.1:0-1320 GCF_056400485.1 Roseateles sp. P5_B10 | reverse complement strand
GTCTCCAGGTTGCCGTATGCCGCGCAACGTCCGGCACCACCGCCTGCTGCGATGCCAGTACCGCCATATCGATCAGCCCATTCGACTCTGGCTTCAGAAGCGTAAGCCTCCAGCGCATCTCCAGCAGTAGGGACGCAATACTGGCGGTCAGGGTCGAAGCCCAGCAAGGCAGCCGTCTCGTGCTGCCATAGCAGCTCGGGCCGCGCCAGGCGGCGAGTTTGAACAGCAACAAAGCAAGCGTCCGGCAATATGCTCGGCCGGCTCATGTGGCTCCCCGCCAAGCCCTAGGTGCCAACACCATAGCGTCCGCGTGATTATTGTGRCTGCTTCGGCTGGACCATCGAAACACGCTCTTAAGCCAGTATAAACCCTTCGTCCCGCACCATTTAGGCTGCGCGGGTCGTGGCATCAGCGATCTGCGCTGCAGTCGACTGCGTTTAAGTGAGTTCACTTGGGATACGGTTAGTACTTCTAAACATAACGGCGAGCGATGTCGAGTGGATTGGGGCCGGACTATTGGCTGATCCTTCGCGACCTTACCAACAAGGAATCGAAAGGCATCGGTCCGGCAAACCAAGAGGGATTGAAGACAGGTCTCGTGGTGCTACACGCGCAACCATGCCGACGGAACTATGTCTTTGGAAGAGATAGTGCTGAGTCTTCCGGTATTGGAAGAGCCGCGCTCGCTCGCAAACCAGCCTCGCGGTGCAACAACGATCTTGTCGGCCGCTCGACCGAGCCATGCTGCCCACCATGCAAACGTGCTATTGCTAATAATGAAGTGTGTGCAATAACTCATTACGGACATGGCCAGAGCCGCCTTAGCAGGGCCGGGGTCGTAGTCGAAGAAGGTGTGTGGGTGGTCAATTTGGAGAGTCTCCATGCACCATCCAAGATCATCCGAGAAGATAAAGAAGTGGGCATCCGGAACTCGCTTGACTATCTCTGCAATGGCTCGCTCGTAGTAGTCGAGACCAGGGAACCCCATGAAAGAGCCTTCCCAACGCAGGTAGTCGTCAAGTCTGACATGAAGGCAGACAGAGTTCGACCGCTGAAGAGGAGTCAAGTTCGGCACGCCTACTGACAGCGGTTCGGACAATGTGAACTCCTGCCGAAGCGCCGAGGACACGTCTTTGAAGTATTTCTCCGTCTGCCAAAACCCATCGAAGACGAYAACGGGGGCCTCGCTATGATCCAACACGGCGGGCAGAAACCCCGGCAAAGACTCGTTGAACGTATGGGTCAATTGTCGCTGGGAGGCATACTGTGACAGCTCGGCAGACGATGCGAGCGGAATGGTGATATTAAATAGCCCTAGCC
>NZ_JBFULE010001130.1:0-1328 GCF_056400485.1 Roseateles sp. P5_B10 | reverse complement strand
GCGTGCCTTCGTGGCCACCGCCTTGGCCGCGCCGCCGCCCGACCTGCCAGCCGCACCCGAGGTGCTGCGGGGCGATGCCGGCTGGCAGCGCGAGGACGAGGGGCCGAGCATTCGGTTCCGCCAGCAGCTGCGCATCGCCACGCCGGCGCTGGCCACGCTGGTGGCGCTGGGCCGGCTGGAGGCCGACGGCTGGCGCACGCGCCATGACATGGTGGACCTGACCCCCGCCACGCCCGATGCCGACCCCGCCGAGCGCGCCGCCCCGCGCATGCTGGGCAACGCCGACAAGCTGCACGACGGCGTCTTCGGCATCGTGTCGGATGCCAACATCGACGCCGGCAACGCGCCCTGGAGCTACCGCGTGGCCCTGGCCGACGTGTTCGGCCGCTTCGGCGCAGCGACCGAGGTCGTCGTGCCGACGCCGCCGCGGCCGCCCATGCCGCAGCCGGTGCTGCGCTCACACCTGCAACTGGTCGGGCGGGCGGCTGGCGACGCGGCGGCCGTGGCCGGCAGCGTGCGCTGGTCGGTGGTGGTGCCCGCGCTGCACGAGATGACGGCCGGCTCGCGGCCCTTGTCGCGCGTCGTGATCGACCTTGATGGCGCGCTGCAGGACGCCGTGGCGCCCCAGGACGGCGGCGTGCTGCACTTCGACTTCGAGCTGCCTGCGCTGCTGCCGATGGAAAGCCGCGCCGTCACCGCGACGGCCCATTTTGAAGATGACGCGGGCACGCCCGGCCCCACCGTGTCAGCGACCATCGCCATCCACGACCCGCGCACGCCGCCGGTGCCGCAGACGGGCGTCGCCATCGTCTGGAGCAGCCGCCCGGCGCCGGCGACCGATGTCGAGTTCCGGCTGCGCTTCACCGGCGTGGCCGGCGCCCGCTACCGCGCCTACCTGGCGGATGCGCGTGGACTGGGCATCGCGCTGATGGAGGGCGAGCGGCCGCGCACCCGCGCCGAGGTGGCCGTCGATGGCGCGCAGCAGGGCCTGGCGGGCCTGGGGTTGCGCGATCGTTTCCGCCTGCTCACCGACACGCCGCTGACGCCCGGCGGCGACGGCAGCGTGCTGTTCGACACGCGCCTGCCGCGGGCGCTGGAGACCGTGCAGTTCCTGCGCTTCGTGCCACTCAGCAGCCAGGGCAACGAGGCCGCATTCGAGAGCTGTCCGCTGCTGCCGGTGGCCGTGCCCAGCGACCGGCGCCCGCCCGCACCGCGGGTGGAGACCCGCGTCGACCCGGTCAGCGGCGTGGCCACCGTCACCGTGCGCGCGCCTGGCCTGGACCTGGTGGCGCTGCGCGCCGCCGAGCCGGGCCTGTTCGACGAACCAC
>NZ_JBFULE010001129.1:0-1332 GCF_056400485.1 Roseateles sp. P5_B10 | reverse complement strand
GGCTCGTCGTTGTAGCCGCAGCCGTTCTCGGTGATGTACAGCGAAGCGTGGCCGTACAGCTCATGGCAGAAACGGGTGGCCCAATAGATGGCCTGGGGCACCAGGTTGAGCCAGAGGCTGTCGGCGCGCGGGTAGTTGGCCGGCAGCGGCACGGCCTCCCAGGCGGCGCCATCCTTGCCGGCGCGCACGTACGTGGCGGTGTAGATGTTCAGGCCCAGGTGGTCGGTGGGCAGGCTGATGAGCTCGAAGTCACCGGGCAGCACCTGCGGGGCATCGCTGCCCACGCGGGCCAGATAGTCGGCCGGGTAGTGGCCGGCGTGCATGGCGCCCAGCACGTGCGCGTTCTTCTCCAGGAACCAGGCCTTGGCCGCGGCGATGTCGGCCGGTGTCTCGGTGACGGGCACGCAGACATCGCAGTTGTCGGTCAGGCCGACCACGGCGCCTGCGCCGCCGAACTCGCGCACCGCGCGCACGCCGTGGCCGTGGCACAGCAGCGCGTGGTGGAAGGTCTGGTTGACGACGGCCGCGCTCTCCTTGCGCCCCGGTGCCTTGGTGCCATAGCCGTAGGCCAGTTGCGTGAAGCAGCGGATCTCGTTCATCGTGATCCAGTGCTTCACTTCACCAGCGAAGGCCTTGACGACCGTGTCGGCGTAGCGGCCGAAGGCGTCGACCGTCACGCGCGACGTCCAGCCGCCGCGGTCTTCCAGCGCCTGCGGCAGGTCCCAGTGGAAGAGCGTCACCCAGGGCTCGATGCCGTGCTTCTTCATGCTGGCGAAGAGGCGGTGATAGAAGTCCAGGCCGGCCTGGTTCAGCGCACCGTCGCCGTTCGGATAGATGCGCGGCCAGGCCAGCGACAGGCGGTAGTTCTTGACGCCCAACGACGCCATCAGCGCGAAGTCGTCATCGAAGCGGTTGTAGTGATCGCAGGCGACGTCCAGGGTGTCGTCGTCATGCACCTTGCCGGGCGTGCGGCAGAAGCGGTCCCAGATGGACTCGCCCTTGCCATCGGTGAAGGCGGCGCCCTCGATCTGGGGTGCGGCGGCGGCAACACCGAAGACGAAGTCGGCGGGGAAGGGGCTGGAGTAGGTCAGCATCGCGCTGTTGCGCGCCTCGCTGCTCAAGGCACTTCCGGGTGTCGCGGCGGTACCTTTGATGAAGGGGGCGTTCCCGGTGTGGCGGGCAGTCGCGGGCGCGACCGGAACGAAGTCGGGCAGCAATGGGAGAGCGTGGGTCATGGCAGGGCGTCGGCCTGTTGTTTTAACGAGGCCGTTCAGCCGCAGAAGCGGTTGACCAGGTTCTCGAAGACTTCCTGGCGGCCGGACACGGGCGCCA
>NZ_JBFULE010001128.1:0-1333 GCF_056400485.1 Roseateles sp. P5_B10 | reverse complement strand
GCTGGATGGAGGGCTCGCACCTGTTCCCTTTCGAGAAACCTGAGGAAACGGCCGACTTGGTGCTGGAGTTGCTGGGGCCCAATTGACGGGTCTCGTACAATCGCAATTTCCCACCTCAGCATGCTGTTCTGCGTGCTGCAAGACATGACCAAATTCGTCTTCGTCACCGGCGGTGTGGTGTCCTCCCTGGGCAAGGGCATCGCGTCGGCCTCCCTGGCTGCCATCCTCGAATCGCGCGGCCTCAAAGTCACCCTGATCAAGCTGGACCCCTACATCAACGTCGACCCCGGCACGATGTCGCCCTTCCAGCACGGTGAAGTCTTCGTCACCGACGACGGCGCCGAAACCGACCTCGATCTGGGCCATTACGAGCGCTTCATCACCACGCGGATGAAGAAGGCCAACAACTTCACGACCGGCCAGATCTACAAGACCGTGCTCGAGAAGGAACGCCGCGGCGACTACCTCGGCAAGACGGTGCAGGTGATCCCGCACATCACCAACGAGATCCAGGAATACATCAAGCGCGGCGCCGAGGGCGTTGACGTGGCCATCGTCGAGATCGGCGGCACGGTGGGCGACATCGAGTCCCTGCCCTTCCTCGAAGCCGTGCGCCAGATGAGCCTGCGCGCCGGCCCGACCAACACGGCCTATGTGCACCTGACCTATGTGCCCTGGATCGCCGCCGCTGGCGAGCTGAAGACCAAGCCGACCCAGCACACGGTGCAGAAGCTGCGCGAGATCGGCATCCAGCCCGACGCGCTGCTGTGCCGCGCCGACCGCCGCATCCCCGACGACGAGCGCGAGAAGATCTCGCTGTTCACCAACGTCGCCGAGTACGGCGTGATCTCGATGTGGGACGTGAACACCATCTACAAGGTGCCGCGCATGCTGCATGAGCAGGGCCTGGACCAGCTCATCTGCACCAAGCTCCAGCTCAACACCAAGAGCACGGACCTGAGGCGCTGGGACACGCTGGTCTATGAGGTCGAAAACCCCAAGACCGAGATCACCATCGCCATGTGCGGCAAGTACACCGACCTGTCGGATTCGTACAAGTCGCTCAACGAGGCGCTGCGCCACGCCGGCATCCACAACCATGCCGGCGTCAAGATCGAGTACGTCGACAGCGAGACGCTGACGCCCGAGACGGTCGACACGCTGGCCAAGTTCGACGCCATCCTCGTGCCCGGCGGCTTCGGCAAGCGCGGTGTGGAAGGCAAGATCCTCGCGGCGCAATACGCCCGCGAGCACAAGCTGCCCTACCTGGGCATCTGCCTGGGCATGCAGGTCGCCACCATCGAGTACGCCCGCCACATGGCCGGTCTCGAAA
>NZ_JBFULE010001127.1:0-1333 GCF_056400485.1 Roseateles sp. P5_B10 | reverse complement strand
GCCCTGGACGATGCGCAATGGCTGGCTGCGGTGGCCCAGCACCATGAGCAGCCGGGCGGCGGTGRCTATCCGCAAGGCTTGGCCGAGCCCGACGAGGCGGCCCAGCTGCTGCGCCTCGTCGATATCTTCCTGGCCAAGCTTGCCAGCCGCGGCGGCCGCGCAGGCATGCCGGCACCGCAGGCGGCCAAGTCGCTCTACACCGGTAGCAATGGCCATCCCTTTGCAGCGCTGCTGGTCAAGGAGGTCGGCATGTTCCCGCCCGGCACCCTGGTCAAGCTCGCCAGCGGCGAGATCGCGGTGGCGGTGCGCCGCGGTACATCAGGCAACACTCCCATCGTCAGCGCCGTTATGAATCGTCATGGGGATGCCTTAGGCTCTCCCGTCAGGCGTGACACGGCGGTGGCCGAGCATGCGATCACGGGTCTGGTGGCCGCGCAGGTGCTGCGCGTGAAGCTCAGCCCGCACCAGCTCTACGACCGCCGCTACGAAGCCTGAAACGCTGCCCCTCGTCCAGACCAGTCCGGCTGGACGCGGGCTGGTCTGGTCGGTCCCCCGAGGGGACGGCGATGCTTGGCGGGTTGGCCGCCAAGCACATCGCCGGACCGGGCCGGCTTGGGAGCGGCCCGGCGCTCGGCCCGCCAGGCCGGGTGGGGCGGTGATCAATAGCCTGACTCAATAGCGCCGATTTGATAAATGTTTTCTACTGAAAACTCATCTTCGATATAGTTCTACCTATCCCATCAACCAGCGCCCTACGGAGCTTTCGAATGTCCCTGATCAATACCCAAGTCCAGCCTTTCAAGACCGAAGCCTTCCACAACGGCAAGTTCATCACCGTTAGCGACGAAACCCTGAAGGGCAAGTGGTCCGTGCTGATCTTCATGCCGGCCGCTTTCACGTTCAACTGCCCGACCGAAGTCGAAGACGCGGCCGACAGCTACGCCGAGTTCCAGAAGATGGGCGCCGAGGTCTACATCGTCACGACCGACACCCACTTCTCGCACAAGGTGTGGCACGAGACCTCGCCGGCCGTCGGCAAGGCCAAGTTCCCGCTGGTGGGCGACCCGACCCACACGCTGACCAATGCCTTCGGCGTGCACATCCCCGAAGAAGGCCTGGCACTGCGCGGCACCTTCGTCATCAACCCGGACGGCGTCATCAAGACCGCCGAGATCCACTCCAACGAGATCGCCCGTGACGTGTCGGAAACGCTGCGCAAGCTGAAGGCTGCCCAGTACACCGCCGCCCACCCCGGCCAGGTCTGCCCGGCCAAGTGGAAGGAAGGCGCTGCCACGATCGCCCCGAGCCTGGATCTCGTCGGCAAGATCTAAAC
>NZ_JBFULE010001126.1:0-1338 GCF_056400485.1 Roseateles sp. P5_B10 | reverse complement strand
GCCGAACTGCGAGGAGACGGCGGGCCAGCCGTAGGGCGTGGTCTCGCCGCGGTAGTCGAAACCGGTCCAGACGAACATGCCGGCCATAAAGGGGCGCTCGGCGTTGAAGCGCCAGGCCTCCTCGATGGACGCCGTCGACGCGCCGCCGGAACGCTTGTCGTAGGCGGCGACGTGCACCCGCGCCGGGTCGTCGGCGTARATGCCGCGCGTGGCGTAGGTCAGGCCTTCCTCGGTGACGACGGACGCACGCTCGGGGAAGCGCTTATGCATCGCGTCGATGTCGTGCTGCGCCTTGTAGTTGAAGCCCAGCACCTCGGAGCCCGCCGCCGTGCCTTCGGGCCCACCCGAGCTGGAGGCAGCCAGCGTGGTGGGGCGTGTCGGGTCCATGCGCTTGACGATGGTCTGCATCTCGCGCGCCAGGCGGGTGCCGATCTCGCTGTTTTCGATCGCCCATTCCTCGTTGCCCACGGACCACAGGATGACGGACGGGTGGTTGCGGTCGCGCCGCACCATGCGCTCCATCTCGTCGCGGATCTGCGGGGCCGTGCCCATCATGCGGTGCTCGTCGATGACGAGGATGCCGAGGCGGTCGCAGGCGTCCAGCAGTTCGGGCGTGGCCGGGTGGTGCGCCGAGCGGATGGCGTTTACACCCATGTCCTTGAGCATCTTCAGCCGCGCGTCATGCATGGCATCCGGCAGCGCGATGCCGATGCCGGCATGGTCCTGGTGGTTGTTGGTGCCGTGCAGCTTGACGTGCTGGCCGTTCAGGAAGAAGCCCTGGTTCGCGTCGAAGCGGAGGGTGCGGATGCCGAACGGCGTGTCGTATTTGTCGACCACCTGGCCGCCGCGCTTGACCTGCGTCGTCAGCGTGTAGCGCTGCGGCGTTTCAAGCGACCACAGCTTCGGTGCGGTCACGCGCAGCATGGCGCTGGCCTCGGCGGTGGCGTCCGCCGCCACGCGCCGGGCGGGCACGCTGCCGCGCGCGACGACCCGGCCCTCGGGGTCGCGCAGCTCGTGTTCCAGGCTAAAGGATTCGGCGGCCTTGCCGTCGTTGCGCACCGTCACGTCAACGGCCACGTCGGCGCGGTTGCCGTTCACCGTGGCGCGCACGAAAGTGCCCCAGTGGTCCACATGCAGTGGCTCGGTCTGGGTCAGCCAGACGTGGCGGTAGATGCCGGCACCTTCGTACCACCAGCCTTCCTGCGTGCTGGCGTCCACGCGCACGGCGACGACGTTGCGGCCGCCATAGTGCAGGTAGTTGCTGATGTCGACGCGAAAGCTCGAGTAGCCGCTGGCCTCGTGGCGCAGGTAGTGGCCGTTGACCCAGACCACGCTGTC
>NZ_JBFULE010001125.1:0-1338 GCF_056400485.1 Roseateles sp. P5_B10 | reverse complement strand
CTTCGGCCACATGGTCGATCGCGGGCGCCACCTCGACGAGCGCTACAAGCGCCTGAAGAGCTTCTTCGATGACGGCGCGACCGCACGTCATCCCATGCTCGTCGAGGCCTCGTTTGCGTCGGCCGTCGGCCACGCGAAGCTCAGCTTGCAGGAGATTGAGTTGCTCCTGCGACAGCAGCGCCCGACGCAGTTCATGGATCAATACCTGCGCTCGCGCGACCACATTGGCCCCAACGCGACTGGCGACCAGTTCGAACTGCGCGGAATTGCACGGAACGCACGCGCGCGCAAAACACTGGTGATCTTGGGTGGCCTGTTCTACGCCGTGATGGTCGGGCCCGCGTTCTGGGCACTGGTCTTCGTCTTGCTGCCCAAGGCTTTCAAGCAGTCCTGGACAATCGTCCTGGGCGACTTTGCCCTGTTTGCACTGATGCTGTTTGTCGGCTTCGTCGCGCTGATCGCGGCCAGCAAGCTCAGCCTGGCTGCCACGTTGGTGAGGCAGCAGGTCAGGCCCAATGCCCAGCCGGCACTCGCACCTGCGCCGGTGCCGATCCTGGAGTCCCTCCCGATGGAAGAGACGCCGGTATCTGCGCTACCCCACATTGAATCGAGTGCGGCCGCGGCCGCCGAGCGATCTGAGCAAGGTCTCGTGACCAGCTAGCCGGCGTCACTCGCCCAAGCACATCCGGGCAAGAAGGTCTCGCGCTCCGACGCGTCGTACAGCGCATTTTGCGCGACGTGGCAAGGACGTTGTCACGGATGAACTGATCGAACTCCAGGGAGTGCCTGTATGACCGACTGAACAGGGATCTCTGCAGTAGTGCACTGCGAGTGCAGCCAAAATGGCCGCGCAACTTCCACCAATGGCACGGTAGCCACGGTTTCGTTGGACCGCTTGCGAGCTGCTGAAATGGCAACAGTACAACAAGGCTCATGGGCCACAGTCATCCTCGATATCGACGAGGTCCTGTGTCTTGGACAGGCAGAGGCTGGCTGGGACTTGTCTCGGGCGCTCAACCGGGGCGAGTCGCTGCAGCCACAGCGGTTGGCCACATTGTTCTCACCCGTGGCGCGCAACGCGCTGGCCGTAGCCCACAGAAGAGCTGGCCACGTGAAGTACGCGATCAGCAGCACTTGGCGTGAGCACTTCAGCCGAGAGCAGTTGGCTGCAGTCCTCGATGGCGCCGGCTTGTACTTCGTGGCTCAGAACCTCCATGAGGGTGCCGCTTGGCGATGTGTTCCGATCCACATTCACCGCGACCGGGAGGCCGAAATTCAGGCTTGGCTCCAGGAACACCACCAAGGCGAACCATTTGTCGTTCTGGATGACCGCCACAG
>NZ_JBFULE010001124.1:0-1339 GCF_056400485.1 Roseateles sp. P5_B10 | reverse complement strand
GATCACGCGGCTGGTGAGCCCGAGTGACCTCGGCGAGTCCCTGAAGCCATTCGTGTTTCTCGACCTCAACAGTTTCAGCCCCGGTCTTGGCAGCCAGGGTTTCGCGATGCATCCGCATTCGGGCATCGCCACGCTGACCTTCGTGATGACAGGCAACCTTCGCTACGAAGACACGACCGGCAAGAAGGGCGTGCTGCCCGCTGGCGGCGTGGAGTGGATGCGCTCCGGCAACGGCGTGTGGCACATCGGTGCACCCGTCGGCGACGTGCAGATGTCGGGCTTTCAACTCTGGGTCGCATTGCCGCCCTCGGAAGAGAACGCACCCGCGGAAAGCCTTTACCTGGCACCTTCAGATGTTCCGCACGAAGGYCCGGCCCGTGTGCTGCTCGGAAGCTACGGCAAGGCCCGGAGCCCGATTCCAGCGCCTTCGGGCATGAACTACCTGGCCGTGAGCTTGAAGGACAGCGAACGCTGGCGGTACACGCCGCCCGCCGGCCACACCGTGGCCTGGTTTGCGGTCAGCACGGGAGGAGTCGACGTGAATGGGATGGTGGGCACCGGTGAACTCGCCGTGTTCGAGGAATCGGAGCAAGCCATCGACTTCGTCGCCCACGGCGACACGTCCTTCGTCCTCGGCTCGGCGGTGAAGCATCCACACGACTTGGTGATGGGCTACTACTCGGTGCACACCAGCAAGGCCGCCCTCGCACAAGGGGAGGCCGAGATTCAGCGCATCGGCGCCGAGTTGCGGCGTGACAAGCGGATCGGCTAACGCACCGTCATCGGCGTCGACCGCTCGGTTCCCACCGAGTTATCCGCAAATTCAGCAACCACCGATTGAAACTCTTTGTCCACCGGGGCCGCTCCATGACCCATGTACTGGCTGCCGACGACATATTCGTGCGCTGGAAGGCACGATCCCCGCTGCCTAGGGCAGCACATCTAGTTCCCCATTTAAAAGTATCAGCCCATCGGAGATTCACATGAAGCGTAGAGAGATGCTTATTAGCGGCGCTGCAGTTGGCGGAACGACATTGCTGACCACGTCGGCGACAGCGGCAAACAAAGCCACCGCTGCTGCAGGCGGTGTATCCAGTTCCAAAACCAAAGGAAATGACATGACAAACAAGTGGATGATTGACCCCAACGATGCTGTATTGCTGCTGATAGATCATCAGAGCGGATTGTTCCAGTTGGTCCGTGATATGGAGTACAGGGAACTCCGTAACAACGTAATTGCGCTTGCGAAGGCAGCGAAGATCGCGAAGATCCCGACCGTTGCAACGGCATCAGTTCCCGGCGGTCCTAATGGTCCGATCATTCCCGATATCCTTCTGAG
>NZ_JBFULE010001123.1:0-1341 GCF_056400485.1 Roseateles sp. P5_B10 | reverse complement strand
GACAGGGTAGTAGTCGTTGAACAAGGCCAGCGTGGACGACCAGTCGCGCAGCTTGACCAGGCCCGACATGAAGAAGACCTTGGCCACGTAGAGCCGCGCCGCCAGCAGCGCCAGCGACTGCAGATGGCTGACCAGCGTGTCCAGCGGCGCGGGCAGCCGGGTGGGTTGCAGGCCCGGGTCGGTGACGGCGCGCAGCGCGTTGGAGATCAGAGCTTTCATGGTGTGGTGGTCCGGTTCGGTGGTGTAGCCCTGACTCCCTGCAGCCAGGCGTTGTGCAACGCGGCTTGCAGCCAGGCGGCGAAGTCGAAGTCGGTTTCACCGCCAGAACCTTTCACCGTGGCCGCCTCCAATGCCTCGGCAAGATTCACGGCGTCGATCAGGGCCTGCATGAAGACCGCATCAGCGGCCGACACGGGTTGCCATTTCCCGCGCCAACCGGCTCGCCAGACCACCACCGGGCCGTCGGACTGCGCCAGCACCGCCAGGCCTGGCCGCAATTGCAGCCAGAGCTTGTCGGGCGACGTGGTGCCGAGCAGGGCCAGCGAGTCGGCGTCCAACTTCGCGTCCTGCGCGCGTTCGGCCCGGTGCAGTGCCCAGTCCAGGCGAGCGAGATCGGGCAAGCCCGAAGCCTCGCCGGCGCGCTCCAGCAGGAAGCCTTCGAGCGCCCCACCCCACTGCCCCAGGTCACCGCTCTCGGGCGGGTGGGCGCGCCAGAAGGTCCAGGCCAGCGACGCGAATTCGTCCTCGCCGAGTTCCTCGCGCAAGCGCACAAAGGGCACGGCCAGGGCTTGGGCCGACAGCGCCCGCAGGTTGTTGCGATAGGCCGCCAGGCCGCGCTCGCTGCCAGTCAGGCCGGGCGGCGCCTCGCCGCGCCCCAGCAGCGCATCGACAAAGGCCTGCTGAGCGGCCTTCACGGGTGCAGCGCCCTCGCCCGCTGGCCTTCAGCCAGCAGCACCGCCAGATCGGGCACAGCGGTGTCCCATTCGATCAACGTCGGCAGCGGGCCCAGCCGCTGCAGCGTGTGTTCGTAGACACGCCAGACCTCGTCACGCACGCGACTGCCATGGTCATCGATGACGAGACCGTTCTCCTGCTCGCAGTGGCCGGCCAGATGGATCTCGCCGACGCTGCCGGGGCGGATCGCGTCAACCCAGCGCATGGCTTCACGTGCCGCGTCGTCCGGCGCCAGGCCGGCGTTGCGAGCGTTGACGAAGAGGTTGTTGACGTCCAGCAGCAGGCCGCAGCCGCTGCGCCGCGTCAGCTCGTTGAAGAACTCGGGCTCGGCCAGGGTGTCGCCGGCCCAGCCGACGTAGGCGCTGATGTTCTCGACCAGCATGGGCC
>NZ_JBFULE010001122.1:0-1345 GCF_056400485.1 Roseateles sp. P5_B10 | reverse complement strand
ATCTTGCCCATCTCATCGACGGTGCCGGCGATGCTCAGATCGGCAATCTCCTGGCGGCTGCGCTCTTCAACGAGGCCGCGTTCGCGCGCGTACTTCTTGGCAATCTCGACCCGCGCCTTGGCGTAGATCTCTTGGTTGTTCTTGTCCTCGGCAGCGCGGCGTAGGTTGTCAGCGAGTGCCTTCTTTTCCTCGGCGTCAATGCGCTCGATGGCGATCAGGTTGCTCGCGACAAGATCTTGATAGTAGGACTTCGCCGCCTCGGTCTTGGCCCTGAGTTTGCGCAACGCATCGTCGTCGACCGGCGCCTTCAGCTTCGACGGCGCGCCTGCGGCACCGCGGCCTTCGTGGCTGTAATCAGCCTGCGGCGAGGCCCAGGCCTGGCGCATCTTCTCGCCGGCCAGCTGCGAGCGCCCTAAGGTCTTCTGGTCAGCAGCGTCCAGCGCTCGCCGGCGGGAGATCGCGTCCTCTTCCATCTGCTTTCGGATGGCAGCTGCGCCGGCGTAGTCTCGCCGCGCCTGGGCGACCATGATCGCTGCATTGCCGCCGATCGAAGCCCCGATGGTCTCGAAGACGAATCCGACATTGCGRCCGAGGACGCTCAGCGTCTGCCACGTCAAGTCGGCCGCGTCGACCAGGTAGGACAGGGCCTGCTTCGTCGTGTCGGCCCAGCTTTGGATCGCCTGGTTACGGCCCAGCTTATTGGCCTCGTCGTTCGCCGCGCTGAACTGCTTTCCAAGCTCGTCAAGCACCTCGCCCAGGCCCTTGGTAGCACCGGCCAGCGCCCGACTGCCGCCGGTGAGCTCGTCGTACTGCAGCGCAGYCAGCGCGGCAGCGTCGCGCGCGACCTGCATCGCGCCGCCGATGGTCTGCGGGAACTTTCGGAAGTCGTCTTCGATCTTGCCGGCGGCCTTGGACAGCGCATTCACGACCACGTCGGAGGTGAGCTTGCCCTCTTCGCCGAGCTTCTTGAGTGCCCCGATGGGCACGCCGATGCCGGCGGCCAATTGCTGCATCAGGTACGGCGCGTTTTCCATCAGGGAGCGCAGCTCGTCGCCCTGCAACCGGCCCGAGCCTAGGGCCTGGCCGAACTGGATCATGGCGCTCTTGGCCTCCTCAGCCGATGCGCCCGAGACCTTGATCGCCTTGCCCAGCAGCTCGGTCACGCGCAGCGTGTCGTTCTGATTGCCGCCCATCTGAATGATGGACTGGTTGAGCCGGTTAAACACCTCGACGTTGCCGGCCAAGCTGGTCTGCGTGTTGCGGCTCATGTCGACCAGCCGCTTGAACGCCGCCGAGCCTTGATCGATGCTGCCGGACGCGACCTGGACGCGGGCCTGAAGCAGGC
>NZ_JBFULE010001121.1:0-1346 GCF_056400485.1 Roseateles sp. P5_B10 | reverse complement strand
GTGCTGCGCGACAGGAAGTTGGCACTGCCGGTGGCACCGAACAGGCTGCCCGAGGCACCGCTGCCGAAGGACGCGCCCATGTCGGCGCCCTTGCCGTGCTGCACAAGCACCAGACCGATGATCACCAGGGCCGAGAGCAACTGAACGATCAACACCAGATTCGCAAAGAACTGCATTCCAAACACTCCATCAAAACTTGTTGACGCCCGGCCTCAGTGCCAGGCGCCCGAAAAACTCAGTGCGTCGCCGCCAAGCAGATGGCGGCGAAATCCGCCACCTTCAACGACGCGCCGCCAATCAGGCCGCCGTCGATATCGGGCTGCGAGAACAACTCGGCCGCGTTGTCAGCCTTGACGCTGCCGCCGTAAAGGATGCGCATGACACCGGACTTGTCCGTCGCGGCGTGTAACTGCGCGCGCAGCACCGCATGCACGGCTTGCGCCTCGGCGGGCGAGGCGGTCAGGCCGGTGCCGATGGCCCAGACGGGCTCATAGGCAACGACCATTTCGCCGCAGCAATGGCCCAGCGTGTGGATGACGGCGGCGAGTTGCCGCTTGACGACGGCTTCGGTCTGGCCGGCTTCGCGCTCAGCACGCGTTTCGCCGACGCAGACGATGGGCGTCACGCCATGGGCCAGCGCGGCCTTGGCCTTGTCGGCGACCAGTTGGTCGCTTTCCGCGTGATAAGCGCGGCGCTCCGAATGGCCGACGATGGCGTAGCGGCAGCCGACGTCCGCCAGCATGGCCGACGAGACCTCACCGGTGTAGGCGCCCTGCTCGTGCGAGGAGCAGTCCTGCGCGCCGTAGGTGATGGCCGTGCCGGTCAACGCAAGCGCCGTCTCGGCGATATAGAGGGTGGGCACGCAGACGGCGACGTCAGCGTTCCAGGGGCCCGCCTCCTTGAGGCCGGCCAGCAGTTGGGCGTTGGCAGCGCGGCTGCCGTGCATCTTCCAATTGCCAACGACGAGTTTTCTTCTCACGGCTCACTCCTTGACCAGGTCAGCACGATCTTGCCGATGTGCTGGTTGGATTCCATGCGCGTGTGCGCCTCGGCCGCCTGGGCCGCGGGCAACTCGCGGTCAATGACGGGCTTGATGCGACCGGCCTCGATCAGCGGCCAGACCTTGTCGCGCAGTGATCGCGCAAGGCCCGCCTTGAACGCTGCCGAGCGCGGGCGCAGTGTCGAACCGGTGATCGTCAGGCGGCGGCGTAGCACGAGGCCAGCGTCGATCTCCGACTTCACGCCGCCCTGCACGGCGATCAATGCCAGGCGACCATCCTCGGCCAGCGCCTGAACGCCACGGTCGATGTAGTCGCCGGCCACCATGTCCAGGATCACGTCAACAC
>NZ_JBFULE010001120.1:0-1346 GCF_056400485.1 Roseateles sp. P5_B10 | reverse complement strand
ACGTCGTGTCGAGCAGACGGTCATGGCCCAGCGTCACCCGGTCGTCAGCGAGCACAAGCTGGAAATCAACAGCCGTCGCCGTGAGTTCAGCGTCACCCGGCTGGCCCTGAGTGCCGACTTTCTGCTCTCGGTATGGCATGAGCGCACTGAGGAGCGCCACCGAGAGGCCCATCTGCAGCGCGCCCTGGCCCAGATCGAGCAGCAGCAGTCCTCCATCGAGCAGATCCGCCGCGAGCTGCAGCAGGGTTCGGGMCGCGACGATGTTTCGGGCCTTTACATGCGCGCCCAGTTCGACGACCAGCTGCTGCGCGAAATCGACCTGTCCTCGCGCGAGCATCGCGAGTTCGCCCTCGTCATCATTGCGCTGGATGCCTCGCCGGCCATCACCGGCCTGGGTGATGACGCCCAGCAGCGCCTGCTCGAGGGCATCGGTCGCATGCTGCGCGCCAACACGCGGGCAATGGACTCGGCCTGCCGCATCGGGCCGCAACGCTTTGCGGTGCTGCTGTCCGGCGTGGGCCTGGCGACGGCCCATGCACGCATGGAGCAGCTGCGCCGCCAGTGCGCGGCCCAGATCGTCGTGTTGAATGGCCAGGACCTGGGCTTGTCCATCTCGATGGGCGTGTCCAGCTTCCCGCATACCGCCTCGCGCCAGGACGAGCTGATGGCCGCCAGCGAAGCAGCTGTGCACGAGGCGCAGCGCCGCGGTGGCAACCAGGTCGTGCTGGCGTCCATTGCCTTCGGCTAAAGCTCCGACAGCCCCTTGTAGAGCATGTAGGCCGCGAGCGCGAACAACAGCATCGCGAAGACCCTTTTCAGCTGAGCCACGTCCATGGCATGGGCTGCGCGTGCGCCGAGCGGTGCCATCGTCACGCTGGCCACGGCAATCAACGCCAGCGCTGGCAAATAGAGGTAGCCCACCGATCCTGGCAGGGCCGGCGTCAGCCCCCAACCGCCAATGACGTAGCCGAGCGTGTTCGCGACCGCGATCGGGAAGCCCAGGGCGGCGCTTGTCGCGACGGCGAGGTGCACCGGCACATTGCACCAGACCATGAAGGGCACGCTGACAAAGCCGCCACCAGCCCCCACCATGCCCGAAAGCAGGCCGATTCCCGCGCCCGCACTGAACTGGCCGGTCGTGCCAGGCATCTGCCGGCTGGGCGCCGGGCGCTTGTTGCGCAGCATCTGCCAGCCCGAAAAGCTGACGAATGCGGCGAAGACCAAGGCCAGCCAGGCGCCTTTGAGAAGGGCGAACAGGCCGGCACCCGCCAGCAGGCCGCCGATGAGGATGCCGGGCGCCAAGCCCTTGACGAGATCCCAGCGCACCGCGCCGCGCTGGTGATGGG
>NZ_JBFULE010001119.1:0-1349 GCF_056400485.1 Roseateles sp. P5_B10 | reverse complement strand
GGGCATGCGCGTGGAGCCGCCGACCATCACGGTGCCGGCCACGTCAGCCGCTTTCACCTTGGCGTCGCGCAGCACGCGTTTCACGGACGAAAGCGTCTTGGCGATCAGCGGTTGGGCCAGTTGCTCGAACTGCTCGCGCGAAACGATCACGCGCAGTTCACCCGCGTCCAGCGCAGCGACCAATTCGGTCGAGTCAGCGTCAGACAGCGCCTCCTTGGCCGCACGTGCGGCGACGAGGACGGCGCGCTTGTCATGCGCAGATTCGACGACGCGATCGGCGAGCGCCCAGTCGGCCAGCACGCGGTCGAAGTCATCGCCGCCCAGAGCCGCATCTCCGCCGGTCGCGACGACCTCGAACACGCCGCGCGTCAGGCGCAGCAACGATATGTCGAAGGTGCCGCCACCCAGGTCGTAGACCGCGTACAAGCCTTCGCTGGCGTTGTCCAGGCCGTAGGCGATGGCAGCAGCGGTCGGCTCGTTGATGAGGCGCAATRCCTTGAGGCCGGCCAGCTCGGCGGCGTCCTTGGTAGCCTGGCGCTGGGCGTCATCGAAGTAGGCCGGCACCGTGATGACGGCACYGAACAGGTCGTCGACAAAGCTGTCCTCGGCGCGAAAACGCAGCGTAGCCAGAATCTCGGCGGACACCTCGACCGGGCTCTTCACGCCGTCGCGCGTGGCAATGGCCAACATGCCGGGACGGTCCTCGARCTGGTAGGGCAGCTGCTCGCGGTTGGCCACGTCGGCCAGGCCGCGGCCCATGAAGCGCTTGACCGAAACGATGGTGTTCTCGGGGTCTTCGGCCTGGGCCGCGAGCGCGTCAGCGCCGATCTGGCGGCGGCCTTCTGGCAGGTAGCGCACGGCGGACGGCAGGATGACCCTGCCCTGCTCGTCGGGCAGGCATTCGGCCACGCCGTGGCGAACGGAGGCGACGAGTGAATGCGTCGTGCCGAGGTCGATGCCCACGGCGATGCGGCGCTGGTGCGGGTCGGGCGACGCGCCGGGTTCGGAGATTTGGAGAAGAGCCATGGTGTTCAGGCATCCAGCGCGGCGAGGCGCTGGTCGATATCGGCACGGAAGCGCTGGATGAACATCAGCGCGCGGACCTGGGATGCGGCAGCCGGCGCGTCGCCGGCTTCGTCGAGCAGACGCTGCACGGTGGCAAGCGCAGAGGTTTCGGCTTGCGCCGCGTCGTCGTCCAGTGCCTGGAGGGCGGCTTCGCCGTCGGCGTCGTCAAGCGATTCACGCCATTCCATCTGCTGCATCAGGAAGGCCGCGGGCATCTGCGTGTTGTTCTCGGCTTGAACCGGCGCACCACGCAGCTCGCACAGATAGGCGGCGCGCCTGAGCGG
>NZ_JBFULE010001118.1:0-1352 GCF_056400485.1 Roseateles sp. P5_B10 | reverse complement strand
GGCGCATCGTGGGACCTCGTGATGTCACATGGACACGCCACGACGATAAGAAAAGCCACCCGACGCCCGCGTCGGACAAGCCGCTGTGGCGCTGCCGGAGGTCAAGACTTGACGACGCACGGGGTCGTCGGGCGCTCGCAATCGGGCCTGCATTGCCAAATAGGGCAGACATCGCCGTTCCGTGCAGGCGGCGCCGGGCGGCGTCCGAGCTAAAGTTCGCACCCATCACCCACCGGGCGGCGCGAGAAATCCGCAGGGCTGACAGGCACTTAGCCTTCAGCCCCAAGCCGGCCCGGCACGCCAAGCCCACTTCTCCATGGAATATCCCGGCAATCTTTTCGTCGTCGCCGCACCCAGCGGCGCGGGCAAGTCCAGCCTTGTGAAGGCGCTGCTGGAGCTGGATGCCAAGCTGGCCGTGTCCATCTCCCACACCTCGCGCGCACCGCGCGGCCAGGAGCAGCATGGCCGCGAATACTGGTTCATCACGCCGGAGGAATTCCGCGCGATGGCCGAACGCGGTGATTTCTTTGAATGGGCCGAGGTCCACGGCAACCTCTACGGCACCTCGCGAGCCGCCATCGAGGCGCGCATGCAGCATGGCGATGACGTCGTACTGGAGATCGACTTCCAGGGCGCACTGCAGATCAAGCAGCTCTTCCCCTATGCCGTGCTGATTTTCATCCTGCCGCCGAGCTGGGACGAATTGCAGTCACGCCTGAACCGCCGTGGCGACACCGAACCCGAGGTCATCGCCAAGCGCATGGCCAATGCGCGCCTCGAGGTGGCGCAGGCGCAGAACTTCGATTTTGTCGTCGTGAATGCGGTGTTCGACACCGCCGTTTTCGACCTCAAATCCATCGTCCACGCGCAGCGGCTAAAATACTTGGCTCAGCGGCGCAACCGCTCTGCCGTCTTTCAGGCGCTCGATCTGCCCTGATCCGCTTTTCTCCAAGGAACACCATGGCCCGCATCACCGTCGAAGACTGCCTGATCAAGATCCCGAACCGCTTCCAGCTGGTGCTGGCCGCCACCTATCGCGCCCGCATGCTGAGCCAGGGCCACAGCCCGCGCATCGAGAGCAAGAACAAGCCCGGCGTGACCGCCCTGCGTGAAATTGCCGCCGGCGAAGTCGGCATCGAGATGCTGCGCAAGGTTCCGGTCTAAGCACCGTCCCCTGCTGCCACACGGGCGCCCTCGGGCGCCCGTTTGCATTTCGGAGTTTGGGCCGAGCGCCGGGCCGTTCCCAAGCCGGCCCGCCATGGCGATGTGCTTGTGGCTCAACGCTACAAGCATCGCCGTCTCCGCGGGGGACCGGCCAGGTATTCCCTGGACGAGGGGCCAACAGTTTTCAT
>NZ_JBFULE010001117.1:0-1355 GCF_056400485.1 Roseateles sp. P5_B10 | reverse complement strand
GTCTGGATCTGGTCGGAGGAGAGGCCGCGCAGTGCCGCGGTCGTGACGGCGCGCAGGTCGGCCGTCTCCATCGTCGGCAGCTGGTCAGAGGTCAGCGAGCCGAACTGCGTGGAGTTCAGCGTCGCGAATTGGGCCGAGCCCATGGCGTTGAGGCTGTCCGTCGTCAGGTGGCTCAGCTGCGCCGTCGTCAGCRCGGCGACCTGGGCGGTGGARAGCTTGTTGAACTGGTCGGACGYSAGGCTGTTGAGGTCGTCCGTGTTCAGCGTGCGGAYCTGGTCGGTCGTCAGCGCGTTGATCTGGCTGGAGSTKAGSGCGCGCAGCTGGTCGSWGGTSAGGCCRTCCAGCTGGGTGCTGGTCAGGCCACGCAGGGCGGCCGTGCTCAGCGAYTTCATGTCRGCSGCCTCGATGGCSGACARCTGGTCGGTGTTCAGGGCCGACACCTGGGCCGAGCCCAGRGCGGCGATCTGRGCGGTGCCCAGGGCCGTCATGTCGCCGGCCGTCAGGCCYTKSACYTGGGCCGTSGTCARSGCRGCGATCTGGCCCGTSGTCAGGRCGCCCACCTCGTCGGAGGTCAGSGTCTGGATCTGGTCGGAGGAGAGGCCGCGCAGTGCCGCGGTCGTGACGGCGCGCAGGTCGGCCGTCTCCATCGTCGGCAGCTGGTCGGACGTCAGCGCGCTGAACTGGGCCGAGTTCAGCGCGGCGAACTGGGTCGAGCCCATCGCGTTGAGGCTGTCCGTCGTCAGGTGGCTCAACTGGGCCGTCGTCAGCACGGCGACCTGGGCGGTGGAGAGCTTGTTGAACTGGTCGGACGACAAGCTGTTCAGGTCGTCCGTGTTCAGCGTACGGACCTGGTCGGTGGTCAGGGCATTGATCTGGCCCGAGCTCAGGGCACGCAACTGGTCGCTGGTCAGGCCGTCCAGCTGGGTGCTGGTGAGCGCCCGCAGCGCGACCGTCGTCAGTGACTTCATGTCGGCCGCATCGATGGCGGACAACTGATCAGTGTTCAGCTGGGCGACCTGGGCCGAGCTCAGCACGGCCACCTGGGCAGTGTCCAGGGCCGTCATGTCACCAGCCGTCAGGCCTCGCACCTGGGCCGTGGTCAGCGCGGCGATCTGGCCGGTCGTCAAAGCGCCCACCTCGTCGGAGGTGAGGGTCTGGATCTGATCGGAACTCAGGCCGCGCAGCGCCACCGTCGTGATGGCGCGCAGATCGGCGCTCTCCATCTTGGGCAGTTGGTCGGAGGTCAGCGAACCGACCTGCAGGGAGGACAGAGCGGCGAACTGGGCCGAGCCCATCGCGTTCAGGCCATCCGTCGTCAGGTGGCTGAGCTGGCTGGTCGTCAGCGACTGCACCTG
>NZ_JBFULE010001116.1:0-1355 GCF_056400485.1 Roseateles sp. P5_B10 | reverse complement strand
CGTCAAGAACGTGCAAAAGGCTGTGACCGCGGGCGACAAGTCCAAGGCTGCTGACCTGTTCAAGGCTGCCCAAGCCGTCATCGACTCTGTCGCCGACAAGGGCATCTTCCACAAGAACAAGGCTGCTCGTCACAAGAGCCGCCTGTCCGCCAAGATCAAGGCGCTCGCCGCCTAAGAAACAATCCAGCTCTGGTGCAAGCAAAGAGGCCCGCGCAAGCGGGCCTCTTTGCATCTGCGGCCCGCACCTGCGGGCCGCTTGCATTTCAATGCCACTCGCCTGGCACGACGCCCTGGATGCTGCGGTCGCGCAGCCACTCGGCGACGGCCCGGGCCACCCACTGCGGGTCATCCAGCGGCAGATCGTGGCCGGCCTTGGTGTGCAGGCGCAGCGGCGCTCCCCAGGCACGGCTGATGGCCTGCGAGCAACGCCAGTCGACGAGCCCATCCGCTTTGCTGCACAACAGCAGCATAGGCGCAGCCGGGCGAGTGCGGCTGGCGCGATAGCGCATGCTGGCGAGCAACTGGCGGGCCGTGTTGCGAACACCGAGCGGGTGCTGGCGCTGCAACTCCACCCAGCGGTCGATGATGGCCGGAGTCGGCGTCAACCGCGTCGTCAGGCTGAGCACCCTCTCCTCCCGCATACGGGCGCTGAAGCGACTCAGGGACAGCAGCAACAGGCCAAGATAGTTCAGCGGATGCGGCTTGCGAAACAACTCGCTGAAAGGCCGCAGGCTGGGGTTGATCAGCACGCCGGCCTCAACCTCGCTGGGATAGCGGCTCGCCCATTCGCTCAGCACCGCCCCGCCCAGCGACATGCCGACCAGCRACACCGGCCCATTGACGCCGAGGCGTTGCAACTGTTCACGGCAAGCATCAACGATGGCCAACACCTGGGTAGGACTGGCCTGGCGGCGCAGCGCACCCGTACCGGGCAGATCCAGCAGCAGCAGCCGGGACGCCGGTTGCAACGCACGCAATTCGCGCAGCAGATGTTCGGGGAAAACCCCCCAATGCCCGCTGGCGCGTGACAGGCCGCGCAACAGCACCCAGACCGGCGTCAGTGTGCGCTCCGCCGCCACGGCCGGCGCGGTGGGGAGCGGATCTGCGGCGATGGTGGCGGCGCTGGCGTTTATCGGCATGTTTCCAAACATTGCCGGCGAGGATAACGGCGCCCCGCCCAGGTGCGTCCTKGGACTCTTGCTAGGAGAGACGAAATCAAGCGCCCGATTTACCGCCTGGGCCGTCGGGCAGCAGGCAGGCGTCGGCAACTTGCAGGTTGTTGTCGCGCGCGAAGTTCATGACGAAGTCCCAGGCCATGGGTTCGAGGCGCTTGAGCTCTTCGTTGACGACAACGC
>NZ_JBFULE010001115.1:0-1355 GCF_056400485.1 Roseateles sp. P5_B10 | reverse complement strand
ACCCAGGCCGCGCACTCCCACGTCCAATACCTGCCGTTTACTCCAGCGCACGCCGACAAACTGAGAAATCTGGAATTTCCCGTTTGAAATAAAGTCGGCTAAAGCGCGAACGCCATCAAAAGCGGGCGCTTTGTCGTCGTAGCTGATCACGCAGCGCTTATCGACCGGATTTTTTACAAGCGCGATGTGATCAAGGTGTTTGATGTTCTTCGCAATGGCGACCGCTCTCTGGCCCCGATACAGTTGACCTCTACGGTGGCTGCAATCCATGCCATCTATGTCCTTGCCACAGATGCTGCATTCAAAACTTTCTACGACTGCGCCGATACTGCAGAATAGCTTATACGGATAGAGTTCTTCGATGGCGTACAGCTGATGCTCTAGCGTCGTTATTTTAATGGCGGAGAATTGGTATATCAAACGGAGTGCATCGAATGCATTCTGAAGATCGTCCCAGGACTTGGAATAGTGATTGAATGCTATCTTGCGCCAAAAAAGGCCGTACGATTCAAAAAAGTTTAGGTATACATTTGGGATGTATAGATCATTAAGTGCGTCGTCCGTTTTATCTTCGCTGTGAGCGTTGCGCTCATGAATAATCCGTTCTCGGATGGGTGTTAAATCCGGTGAGCGGTCGATCCGAGGCGATGCTTCCACCGCTCGAATGAATTCTCTCAGCGGCCGTTGAAATTCGCCTAGAAGGGTGAGTCCGATTGGCGAATTAAGGGGATTCATCGAAGAAATTGTTTAGGTCAAAGCGCTTAACCGCTTTTCCTAAGGCCTCAGCATCGCCGGTAAAATCAAATTTCTTGGTGATGCCCTCGCGTTTGTTCTGATACATCACCGATACGTGGACTTTCGGATTGTCGTTTCGTAGCGCACCCTTTGCTTTATCGTAGAGATAGCTGGCTAGCATGTTCAGAAATACTTGAACCGCTGTGTCGCCCGCTACGAATACGAGAGGCAGCCAAACATCAGCGCCGTGCAATACCAGCTTAGTTGTACGCTCGGGGTAAATAACGGATAGATCTGGATGATCCTTGCGAAGCCATTTGACGAAGTCGCTTACGTCCGCTTCCATGTGGCCCTCATGATTTGGAACGAGGCTTATTCCCTCAGAGGAACGTGCAGAAAAAGCGCGATATGCGGCGTCGTCCTCTACTGAGGAAACTCGCATGACGGTCTCGTCTTGGAAGTGGTCAGTCATAGGATCCAAGTAGGCTGATTGCCATTGAAGATGCAACGCTGTTGATCATCGCCCCTTGCCGCCCTTGCGTCATCACACGGCGCCGTACAAAGCTGGTAGGGGCAGGTGTATGCATGGATAGCGTGCGAGCGAATGCGCAACTACAGTT
>NZ_JBFULE010001114.1:0-1358 GCF_056400485.1 Roseateles sp. P5_B10 | reverse complement strand
CTAAGAGGGAGCCAGGGCGCGATCGGATTCGCGGCCGGTCAAAAATATTTTGACCTGGCGGACCCTGGCAGGTGCTCGCGCGGCGCTGGCCGCTAGCGCAGGAAGTCCATGGCACCGTACTCCCAGCCCCACGGCACGCCGGTCTCGCCGAGGATGAAGCGCACGAGTTGCGGAAAGGCCCGCTCGGCGCGCACGTCGTTGGCCAGGATGACGACGCAGCGCCTGCTCGGTTTCACGCAGACCCAGGTGTTGCCGGTGCTGTCGTCATGGCCGCCCTTGTAGAAGCCCGGCCCCTGCGGGCCTTCAAAGACGATGACGCCCAGACCTGCGGCGAGGTCAGCTCGGCGCCTGGCCGGTGACAGTTCGGGTTGCAATGTCGGGAACTGGGTGGCCGTCGTGATGGGTAACTGGGGCGCCGTCAGCGCGGCGGCGCTCTCGGCCGACAGGCCGACGCCGCGGATGTAGCCGGACGCCATGCGAGCCATGTCGGCAATGGTCGTGTCCATGGAACCGGCCACGCGCACCTTGCTGCGTTCGTCGTGCGGCACCACGCGGCCGTCGGTCGTCCAGCCGTCGGCCAGGTTGGGCCTGAAGTCGGCGCGCCACTTCAGGCTGGTGCGTGTCATGCTAAACGGCGTGAACACGCGGCGCTGCACCTCGGCGCCCACGTCCAGACCCAGGCCGCGCTCCAGCACGAACTGCAGCAGGATGAGCCCTTCGCCGGAGTACGCGTAGCGTGAGCCGGGGTCGAAGTGAATGCGCAGCCGGCGGTCGGGCTCCAGGAAGGCGAAGTTGGCGAAGCCGCTGCTGTGCGTCAGCAGCATGCGAGCGGTCAGCTGGCGCCAGCGGTTGTCGCCCRCCAAGTGCTGCCACGAATAGGGCGTCAAGAAGCCGGCGTACTCCGGCAGCGGCCGGTCCAGGTAGCCTGCCAGTGACCGGTCCAAATCGAGTTTTCCCTCCTCGACCAGCTGCATGGCCCAGTAGCCGAACACCGCCTTGGTCAGCGAGGCACCGTACATGACGGTGTCGGGCAGCAGCGGCTCGCCCGCCGCATTGCGCTTGCCGTAGGCGCCGACATGCACGACCTGGCCGTCGTCGATGACGGCCACGGCCAGGCCCTGGGCCTGGCTGGTGGCCATCAGCCGCGCGGCCTCGGCGTCGATGGCGTCGCTGCTCGGGATCGCGGGCGGGGCGGCCGCGGCCAGCAGGGGCAGGGCGATCAGCAAAGCGGCAAGGCGGGCAGGGCGCATGGTTTCTCCTGGGCGCCAGCCTAACGGCACCCGCGGGCGCGAGGCGAGGCCACCGCCGCTGCTGTTGTAATCGGTGCGCCATCTTTGCTGCCGTCCATGAACCTGCTC
>NZ_JBFULE010001113.1:0-1368 GCF_056400485.1 Roseateles sp. P5_B10 | reverse complement strand
CCGTTGAGCAGGGCCTGGGTGGCCAGTGAGTCCTGGCCGAAATGCACCGGCTTGGCCGCGTCGCCCGGCAGGCCGTTCAATGCCAACAGATAGCGCACGGCCAGGTTTTGCAGGGTGCCGGCACCGCTCGTGCTGTAGCGCAACTGCGCTGGCGTCGCGGCGATGGCTGCCAGCAACTCGCGCATGGACACAATGGGCGTGCCGCTGCGAACGGCGCAGATGAGCGGCGCCTGGTCGAGCACGGCCAACACCGTGAAGTCACTCAATGGCGCGGCCGTGCGTGGCGACAGCGCCGGCAGGATGGCAACGCTGCCCACCCGGGCCAGCAACAGCGTCAGGCCATCGGGCGCGGCTTGCCTGACAGCCCGCCCCGCTGCGGCGCCCGATTCAGCCGTCAGATGGACGATCTCGAAGCCCACGCCGCCAACGCGTGTCGCGCTCTGGACGAAATTGCGCGCCGAGCCGTCGGCCTCACCGCCGGCCATGAAGGGCACGAAAAGCCGGACGGTGGTCGGCGACACCGGCAGAGCATGAGTGATGGGCTGCACGGCGCGCGCGGCCGCAGCGGCCAGCAGCGCCCCGGCAAGCACCAGCAGGGTAGCGAAGCCCTGCCTCACCCGATTTATTGTCTTGACCGCCACGTGGCGATCATAAATAACCGAATAAACGGGAGATTTGGCAAATTTGGACTTGAAACGATCAATTCGTGACGAATCGCCCAAAAGCGCCTGTTGGAACGCCGAAAAGACAAAGCCCGTCACGAGGACGGGCTTTGATGTGTTTGGAGGAGACGGAGGGATTCGAACCCTCGATTCGCGTTTTAGCGCAAATACTCCCTTAGCAGGGGAGCACCTTCGGCCACTCGGTCACGTCTCCAGCACAGCCCCGCATTCTATACCAGTGCGGAGCAATCTCAGACAGAAATCAGGCCGCGGTAGCGGCTTCCTGATCGAGGTCGAAGGCCTTGTGCAATGCGCGCACGGCCAGCTCCATGTACTTCTCGTCGATGACGACGCTGGTCTTGATCTCGCTGGTGGAGATCATCTGGATGTTGATGCCCTCTTCACTCAACGCGCGGAACATCTTGCTGGCCACGCCGACATGCGAGCGCATGCCGATACCAACGATGGAGACCTTGCAGATCTTGGGGTCGCCGACGACCTTGCTGGCGTTGGTGGCCGGGCCGACCGTGTTCTGCAGCAGCTCCATCGTGCGCGCGTAGTCGTTGCGGTGCACGGTGAAGGAGAAGTCGGTCTTGCCGTCGTGGGAGACGTTCTGGATGATGACGTCGATGTCGATGTTGGCCTCGGCCACGGGTCCCAGGATCTGGAAGGCGATGCCGGGCTTGTCGGGCACGCCGAGCAGCGT
>NZ_JBFULE010001112.1:0-1373 GCF_056400485.1 Roseateles sp. P5_B10 | reverse complement strand
CGACATGACCTATTCCTGGGACCTGGCCGACCAGGTGTTCAAGAAGATCGGCAAGGGCGAGGCGGGCGCCCCACTGTTGAAGGAGTGGCTGGCCAAGCAACCGGCGGGCTTTCCCGCCCATGCCTACCGCATGCGCTTCACGAGCAATCACGACTTCAACTCCTGGCATGGCACCGACGCCGATCTCTACGGCGACGCCTACCCCGCACTGGCGGTACTGACGTTCACGCTGCCCGGCATGCCGCTGGTCTACAACGGCCAGGAGTCGCGGTTGACCAAGAAGCTGGAGTTCTTCGAGAAGGACGCCATCGACTGGAAGACCTATGAGCTGAGCGACTTCTACGCCAGCCTCGCTGCGCTCAAGCACCAGCATCCGGCGCTGGCCGCCGGCCAGTACGGCGCGCCGGTGAAGCTGCTGGACAGCCCGCCCGACATCGTCGCCTTCGAGCGCCGCCTGGACCAGGATCTGGTGCGCGTGGCTGTCAACCTGTCGAAGATGGAACAGCTCTGGCAGGGCCATAAGCTGCGCCCATGGGGGTGGCAGTTGTCATGAGAATCCTCATTACTGGCCTGAACGGCACGTTGGCGCCACGCTTGGCCGAGGCTGCGCGCGCAGCCGGGCATCAGGTCATCGGCTGGGACCGTACCGCGGTGAACCTCGACGATGAGAAGCTGTCAGCCGCCTGGCTTTCCGCGCAGTCGGTGGACGCGATCGCCCACCTGGGCATGGCTTCGGCGCGCTTCGCGGGCTGGCTGGCGTCGCGCTGTCCGAACTTCCTGTTTACCAGCACGGTCATGGTCTTCGACCACGAGCCCGACGGTCCGCATGACGTGGCCGACGCGCGCAACGCCAAGGACGAATACGGCCGCTACAAGGCCGAGTGCGAAGACGCCGTGTTGCTGGCCAATGAGAGGCCCGTCATCGCCCGCATCGGCTGGCAGATCGACGCGACCCGGCCTGGCAACAACATGCTGATGACGCTGGATGAATGGCAAAAGCGCGATGGCCATGTGGCCGCAAGCCGAGCATGGACGCCGGCCTGTTCGTTCATGACCGACACGGCCGCCGCGCTGCTGGCGTTGATCGAACGGCCGCTGCCCGGTGTGCACCACCTGGACAGCAATTCCGAGGAGGGCTGGCGCTTTGATGAGGTGGCGCGCGCACTCGCGATCGAGTTCGGCCGCGACTGGCAAGTCCAGGCGGACGAGGGCTACCGGCATGACCAGCGCCTCATCGGCGGCGTCAGCCGCTTGCCACCGCTTTCGGCGCGCTTGCCTGGGCTCACCCGTGATTGAGCGCTGGCCCATCAACGGCAAGGGCCGCAGCCGCACGGTGGCTCATGGGGGTTTTGGCGGCCTGGTCTGGACGGTGG
>NZ_JBFULE010001111.1:0-1379 GCF_056400485.1 Roseateles sp. P5_B10 | reverse complement strand
TCTGTCCGAACTGGTTGCGCAGGCTCCGTTGGGCTGAACACCGAAACGCCAACGGGCTCTATGTGGACGCCTCTGGAGCTGTGGTTGCAAAGCTGGTTTGGTGGCGTGATGGCAACCCCGCCGACATCGATGCTGACTTCATGTGGGGAGAAGGATCCTACGTGGCGCTCTCGGACCAGGGTTTGGCACAGTTCCTCGCCATTCGAGGCAGGGTAGAGATCAACAGCTTCGCGTCGCGAGAGGCGCAGAAGCCTCGCGAAGAGGAGGCGCAAGTTGTCAGGACGGCGAAGAAAACTTATTCGATCTAGACATTATTTCGAAGCGATGCCGGAGCCCATTAGGTGGCGCTTAGCCTTCGGTGCCAGCGACCAGGGGTCGATAGCGAACAATTTCTTGAGGCATGCAAACGTCTGCTGATAGGCAGCGATGTTCGTCGCAGCGGTGCACGCTCCGGGGTCGTGTGCGACTGTCGCGGGGGCGAGAGCGGTCGCTCGTGCCGCCACGATGCTTGCGCCGTCGTCGAACGACCGATCCCGGGGGGGAAGCTGCCGGTCAGGCCCATCAGCGCTCAATGACCGGTTTTCGTGATTGCTGCCGCTCATGCATGGGCCTGCGAATGTCGCAGACCAGCCTGGACCCGTAGTTCGACCGAGGTCCGCTATGGGCACGTAGCTGTCGTCCAAAGCCGCAGACGCGATGACTGCAACGGGTCGGAACCGCCAGCTGGCCGACTGTGATACCTGCCGTTGATCCGAGAGGTACCTAGATCCTGGGTCGGCGGAGGCAAGGCCCACTCTGAAGGGCCGGTCCCGGAGGCGCCGCGGTCACTTCACGAATGCCCGTCGCTCCAGCTTTGCCGACGATCATTCGCCGGGCCGAAGCACGCGCTCCACCAACGCACAGAACCACCGCACCCCGTTCGGCAGCGCCTCGTCGTTGAAGTCGTAGCAGGGATGGTGCAGCGGCCTGTCGCCGCCCTGCCCMAGCCATAGGTACGCGCCCGGCCGCTCGCGCAGCATGAAGGCGAAGTCCTCGCTGGTGAAGGCGGGCTTGGGTGCTTCGGTGGCGTGCAGGCCGGCATCGGCAGCGGCGGCCAGTGCGAGCGCGGCCTCCGCCGACGTGTTGATGGTGGACGGGTAGTAGCGGGTGTAGGCCACGTCGACCGCCAGGCCATGGCCCAGCGCCACGCCGGCCGCCGCGTCGCGCAGCGCGGACTCGATGCGGTCCTGCACCGCTGCGTCGAAGCTGCGGACCGTGCCGGTGATGCGGGCTTCGGCCGGCAGCACGTTGTGGCTCTGGCCGCCCTCCAGCTTGGTGACCGACAGCACGGCCGAATCGGCCGGGTCGATGCGGCGCGAGACGATGGTGTTGAGCTGCAC
>NZ_JBFULE010001110.1:0-1380 GCF_056400485.1 Roseateles sp. P5_B10 | reverse complement strand
CATCCAGGCCGAGTGCGRCAGCCACTGCTCCACCCAGCGCCACTGCTCGCCGTCGGGCCCTGGTCCGAACGCAATATCCTCGCCCGTATCGCTGCCGACGGCGCCCGTGATGCCATTGGAGATGCCGCCGGCAAACATGTCGCCCGCGCTGGACGGTACGGCCGGCGGGTTGCGCTTGCCAAAGCCGTAGAGCATGGAGATGCCGTAGGGGTTGCGGCCCAGCGTCCAGTCGAGCTGGCTTTGCGCATAGCCGGCCCAGCCCTCGGGCATGCCGGTGCCGAGCTGGCGGCTGGCAACCGCCATGGCCGTGGTCAACGAGGCCAGGCGCGCACTCTCGCCCTGCCACCAATAGCCGGTCTCGTTCTTGTGCGGGATGAAGAAGCCCTCCATCACGGAGCCTTCTGCCTTGCCGTTCGGCGCGAGCTGGAAGGACTGGCGTGCATAGCCATAGGGGTTGGACACGCGCTGGGTGATGGCGATCTCATGCTTCAGTGCCGACGCGATGGCAGCGGTCGCGCGGCCGCGACGCGCCTCCTGGGTCTCGATGGCTAGATAGTGCGTGAGGCTCAGCACCGGCAGGCCGGCTTCGACCGCGTGGTAGTACGGCCGTGTGCCGCCATCGCTGATGAAGCCGCCGGCAGCGGTCTGGCGGCCCATCAGGCTCTCGGCGCGCAGCCGTGCCGCGTCGAGGAAGCGCGGCTCATGCGTCGCATTGAACAGTTCGACCGCGGCCATCAGCGCCGTGTAGTCGTCGATGATGTTCTCGATGCCATTGGCCGTGTACTGCGCATTGAACTGCTGCAGATGGTCGAAGGCCTTGACCGCGTCGGCCAGATAGGTCGCACCGTTGAACTCGCCCTGCCGACCCGATTGCTTCGCCAGCAGCGAGGCCCGCGCCAACGTCGCGATGGCCATGCCGCCCCCCGCGCGATAGGCCGAGCGGTAGAGCTGGGTGTATTTGCCGTCCTCGCCCTCGTAGCCGACGACCATGCGCTCGGCCTTCTCGTCGCCCCATTTGTCAAACACCGTCGTGTAGAAATAGCCCTCTGCGTCGAGGATGCGGTGCAGATAGTCGGCACCCCAGAAGGCCTCGTTCTCGGCGCGCTTGAGCAGGCCCGCGCGGCGGTAGAGGTCGGCCGAGGTGTGGGATGTATAGGCCAGCACCCAGGCCGCYATCGACGTCTGCTGCGGGTTGAAGAAGTTGGCGTAGCCGAGGTGGGACAAATACTTGCCCGTGTCGCCGCCGGCGTCCTTCCAGCCGCCGTGCACGTCGACGAAGCGGTCCGTCTCGAAGATGCGGATGCGGCTGTCGCCCTTGGCCGTATGGCGGCTGCGGTGGAAGTAGTCCAGCGTCTTGTCGGCAATCGTCGTGAAGAGAGC
>NZ_JBFULE010001109.1:0-1382 GCF_056400485.1 Roseateles sp. P5_B10 | reverse complement strand
GAGCAGATGATTCGCGTCGCCGCCGGCGAGCCGCTGTCATTCACGCAGGAGCAGATCAAGCGCGAAGGTTGGGCCATCGAATGCCGCATCAATGCGGAAGACCCCTTCCGCAACTTCCTGCCCAGCACCGGCCGCCTGGTGCGCTACCAGCCGCCCGAGACGACGATGACGCAGGCCGAGCCGCAGCGCTTTGGCGTGCGCGTGGACACCGGCGTCTACGAGGGCGGCGAGATCCCGATGTTCTACGACTCGATGATCGCCAAGCTCATCGTGCACGGCCGCGACCGGGCCGAAGCCATCGCCAAGATGCGCGAGGCGCTGAACGGCTTCGTCATCCGTGGCGTGTCCAGCAACATCCCCTTCCAGGCGGCGCTGCTGGCCCACCCGGACTTTGCGAGCGGCGACTTCAACACCGGCTTCATCGCCCAGCACTACGCCGGCGGCTTCAAGGCCGAGGATGTGCCGCATGACGACCCGCTCTTCCTTGTCGCGCTGGCCGGCTTCATCCGCCGCAAGGCACGTGAGCGCGAGGCCGGCATCAGCGGCCAGTTGCGCGGCCACGAGGTGCAGATCGAGCACGACTACGTTGCCGTCGTCAATCTCGGCGCTGGCCACAGCGAGCGCCATGCGCTGCACATCAGCGAATACGCGGGCGCGCTGGGCGAGGCACGCGTGCAGGTGGGCGGCAAGGACTACCGCATCGTTTCCAGCTCCCGCCTGAACGACGTGCGCATCACCGGCACCGTCAATGGCCTGGCCTTTACCGCCCAGGCTGAGCGCGGCACGGCGAAGAACCCGCTGGCCTATCGCATCCACCATGGCGGCCTGTTGATCGAGCTGACCGTGCTGAGCCCGCGCGCGGCCGAATTGCAGACGTTGATGCCCTACAAGGCACCGCCGGACACCTCCAAACTGCTGCTGTCGCCCATGCCCGGGCTGCTCGTGCACCTAGTTGCGCAGGTCGGCCAGACGGTTCAGGCCGGTGAGCGGCTGGCGGTCATTGAGGCGATGAAGATGGAGAACATCCTGACCGCCGCGCAGGACGTGACCGTCGCCGAGGTGTTGGCCAAGCCGGGCGAGAGCCTGTCGGTAGACCAGCCCATCCTGCGCTTTGCCTGAATCCGTCGCCATCGTCGGCGCCGGTGTCGCCGGCGCGGCCGCAGCGATTCGTCTGGCCGAGCGCGGCGTCGCTGTTGATCTGTACGAGGCCGTGCCCGAGCCCAAACCCATCGGTGCGGGCCTGCTGCTTCAGCCCACCGGCCAGCGCGTGCTCACGGCCATGGGGCTGCTGGACGAGGCGCTGGCGCTGGGTACGCGGGTAGACCGCTTGTTCGGCGACACGCCCTCGGGCCGCGCGGTGCTGGACATGAGCTACCGGCGCT
>NZ_JBFULE010001108.1:0-1385 GCF_056400485.1 Roseateles sp. P5_B10 | reverse complement strand
CAAGCCGCCCGCCTTGACCAGGCGGGCGTGTTTTTTGGCCATGGCACCTCGACCGCCTTTGACGAGGCCGCGTGGCTGGCGCTGTGGCGCCTGGGACTGCCGCTGGACGCGCTGGACGAACACGCCGAGCGTGAGCTGAACGAGGCCGACCTAGCCAGCATCACCGAACTCGTCGACCAACGCATTGCAACGCGCAAGCCCGCTGCCTATCTGACCGGCGAGGCCTGGCTGCAAGGCGTGCCCTTCACCATCGACGAGCGCGCTATCGTGCCGCGCAGCTTCATTGCCGAGCTGATTGCCGACGCCAGCATCGACCCCTGGCTACATCCCGACAGCCGCCGCGTGCTGGACCTGTGCACCGGCAACGGCAGCCTGGCCGTGCTGGCAGCGATGGCCTGGCCGGAGGTCGAGGTGGACGCGCTGGACATCGACGTCAATGCACTCGCCGTGGCGAAATTGAACGTGGAGCGCCACAACCTGGCGCTGCGCGTACGCCTGCTGCAAGGCGACGGCCTGGCCGGTGCCGAAGGCACCTATGACCTCATCCTCTGCAACCCGCCCTACGTGAACAGCACCAGCATGGCCGCCCTGCCCGCCGAATACCGCGCCGAGCCCGAACTGGCGCTGGCCGGCGGCAGCGACGGCATGGACTTCATCCGCGAGCTGCTGCGCGCCGCGCCCGCTGCGCTGAACGACGACGGCGTGCTGGTGCTCGAGATCGGCAACGAACGCGAGAATTTTGAGGCGGCCTTCCCGGCCCTGGAAGTCGTCTGGCTGGAAACCTCCGCGGGCGACGACCAGGTCCTCCTGGTCACGAAGGAGGCTCTCGCATGACAGCCCCCACGTTCGTTTCACTCACTGCCCCCCGAGGGGGCTTCGCCGCCTTTGGGGCGGCCCGGCAGGCGGCGACATGATCACACTTCGCGACATCACGCTGCGCCGCGGCGTCAAGGTGGTGCTGGACAACGCCTCCGCCACGCTGCAGCCCGGCGAAAAGATCGGCCTGGTCGGCCGCAACGGCGCGGGCAAATCCAGCCTGTTTGCGCTGCTGACGCACCGCCTGGGCAACGACAAGGGCGAGGTCGAGGTGCCCAAGCACTGGCGTCGTTCCGAGGTCGCCCAGAACATGCCCGAGACCGAGGACGGCGCGACCGACTACGTGCTCGAAGGCGACCTGCCGCTGGTTGCTGCCCGCGCCGCGCTAGAAGCCGCCGAAGCCGCCAACGACGGCCATGCGATGGCCGACGCCCACGCGCTGCTGGCCGACGTTGGCGCCTTCGACGCCCGCTCCCGCGCCCAGGCGCTGCTGATGGGCCTTGGCTTCAAGACCGAGCAGCTCGACGCTCCCGTCAACAGCTTCTCCGGCGGCTGGCGCATGCGCCTGC
>NZ_JBFULE010001107.1:0-1386 GCF_056400485.1 Roseateles sp. P5_B10 | reverse complement strand
CGCCTGCACGCCGAGATGGTGGGCGAGGGCGAGTCACGCGACGCGCTGCAGGGCGAGCTGGCGCAGATGCGCGATCTCATCACGGCCTTGCTGGAGAGCGAGCGCCTGGGCAGCGGGCACAGCGCGCTGCAGCTGTCGGACTGCGACCTCGGCGCGTTGGCGCAGGAGCATGCCCAGYCCGGCGTGGAGTTGCATGTCGAGCCCGATCTGCCGCCGTTGAGGCTGGATCGCCTGCGTGTGCAGCTGTGCCTGCGCAATCTCGTGCAGAACGCGCTGCGCCACAACGATGCCAGCCGCGGTGCCGTGCAGCTCAGGCTGGCTCGCGAAGGCACGGGCGTGCGCTTGACGGTGCGTGACTTCGGCGCCGGCGTGCCGCCCGAGTCCCTGCCTCAGCTGGGCCAGCCCTTCTACCGGCCGGACGCCGCGCGCACGCGGCATGTGGGTGGTGTGGGCCTGGGCCTGTGCCTGTGCCGGTTGGTGGCTGAAGCGCATGACGGCCAGCTGGAGCTGCGCAATGCCGAGCCGGGGTTCGAGGCCTCGGTGCGCTTCAGCTAGGCACCCGGTCGAACCAGGGCTGGGTGGCTTCCAGTTCCGCGGCCAGTTGCAGCAGCAGCCCGTCTTCGCGCGGCGCTGCAACGAACTGCACGCCCAGCGGCAGGCCGTCGGCCGTCCAGTGCAGCGGCAGTGAGATCGCCGGCGTGCCCGTCAGGTTGGCGAGCTGGGTGAAGGGGACATGGCGCAGGCTGTCGGTGGCCATCTGCTGCACGACGCCATCGAGCAGGCCGGCGTGCTTGAGCAGGCCCAGCAGCCCCGAGGCGCGCAGCGCGCCCAGCACGGCAATCTGCAGCGGCGGCGGGTCGCCGGTGCCATGCAGCACCGGTGGCGAGGCCAGCGTCGGCGTCAGGTAGAGGTCGTAGTGCGCGTGCAGTGCGGCGAGGCTGCGGGCGTAGTCGTTCCAGCGCAGCAGCTCCAGCGTCAGCCGTTCGGCGCTGGTGGCGCGGCCGAGCGTGGCGATGAGACGGGTCAACGGCTCAAAGTCGGCTTCGCGGCCACCCAGGGCGACCGCGCGGCTCAGCGTGGCCGGCACCTGACCGAAGTAGATATGCAGGAAGCTGTTGGCCAGCGTGCGGCCATCGATGTCGGGGCGGGCCGGCTCGACGACATGGCCGAGGCCTTTCAGTAGCGACACGCTTCGCTCCACGGCGAGCCGGGCCTCGTCGTGCACCGGCTCGCCAATCGGCGAATCGGCGCACCAGGCGATGCGCAGCCGGCGCAGCGGTGAGCGCAGCTGATGGACAAAGGGCGTGGCCGGCGCGGGCAGGGCGACGGCGTCGCCGGGCTCGGGGCCGCTGAGAATGTCCAGTGCCAGGGCGGTGTCGCGCACGC
>NZ_JBFULE010001106.1:0-1390 GCF_056400485.1 Roseateles sp. P5_B10 | reverse complement strand
GGTTTTTACTGAAGCCCAACCGGCCAGGTCCTCCGGGCACAGAGATGCCACAGACCAGAGCAATCGGCCGGGAAATTATCACCGTCGCCCCACCCAGACCGCTTCGCATCGAGGCAGCCTGAGGCGGGTTGCGGCACAAGGAGTCGAATGACGACACGTCAAGACCTGTTCAGCCTGGCTCGCCACACGCGGGATTCGGCGTCGCTGTTCGTCAAGGACATCGGCAACGGCCTGCTCGTGGTCAGCCACAACACACTGGCCCTGCTGGGGCTGGCCGTGGTGTCGGTGCTGCTGGTGTTCACGAGCCAGGCCGGCCTGCGTGAGAAAGTGGAATCCGCCACCCTCGGCTGGCTGAATGCGCGCCATGAAGCGCGTGCCGAGGCCGAGGGCAACACCCTGATGGCGTCGGCCGAGCCCGATGCCATTGCCCGCGCCACCGCCACCGACCCCCGCGAGCTGAGCCGCCAGCAGGCCGCCGTCGCCCATTGGCTGGCGCGCCGGTACAGCGTGGCGCCGGAACCCATCAGCCGCCTCGTGCAGGAAGCCTGGGCCGTGGGCCAGCGCGCCAAGGTCGAGCCAACGTTGATCCTGGCCATCATGGCCATCGAGTCGCGCTTCAACCCTTTTGCGCAGAGTGCCGTTGGCGCCCAGGGCCTGATGCAGGTCATGACCCGCGTTCACGACGACAAGTACGAAGCCTTCGGCGGCACGTTGGCGGCCTTCGATCCGGTCACCAATCTGCGCGTGGGCGTGCAGGTGCTGAAGGAATGCATCCAGCGCGCCGGCGGCCTGGAAGAGGGCCTGCGCTATTACGTCGGCGCGGCCAATCTGGCCGAGGACACAGGCTATGCGGGCCGCGTGCTGGCCGAGCACGACCTGCTGAAGGCGGTCGCGGCCGGCCGCACGGTGCCGACCATGACGACCGTCCGGCCGCTGGTGCGCGAAGCGGCGTCTGCCCCCTCGACCGGCGACTCCGCCCAGGTGGCCCTGCTGCGCTGAGGCGCGGCTGACATACACTGAGCATTCACGCGACTGGCGATCAGGGTCACTAGCTGACCTGAGGTGGGCCACCACCGGGGAGCGTGAGGCGGCTGTCCTCTGTCGACATGACAACCGCTATCAGCCGTTCGCCTGGGCAGCCTTGGGACATCACGCCTGCCGTGACCGCCGGGGATTCACCGCCTGACCTTCGGAAACACCAGCATGTTTGACCGCAACACCTCCACCCTCGCCTTGGTCGACCCCGAACTCTGGACCGCCGTCCAGAACGAGAACCGCCGCCAGGAAGACCACATCGAGCTGATCGCCAGCGAGAACTACACCTCGCCGGCCGTCATGCAGGCCCAGGGTAGCCAGCTGACCAACAAGTATGCCGAGGGCTACCCCGGCA
>NZ_JBFULE010001105.1:0-1392 GCF_056400485.1 Roseateles sp. P5_B10 | reverse complement strand
GGCCGCGTACGGGTTGAAGTTGAAGCCCGGCGTCGTCAGGAAGGACATCTCCAGGTTCCACGATTCGCCCAGGAATGTCGGCAGGCCCGCGGTCAGCAGGTCGATGTCGGTGTAGCTGACGGCGGCGCTGCTGTCGGTGTCGATGCCCAGCCAGATCTTGCAGCCCTGGCAGCCCCGAATGTCGTAGGCAAAGTCGAAGCTCCAGTTCGCGTAGTTCTTGCCGTCTGGCAGGTAGACGCCACCTTGCGCCTGGAAATTACGCACGCCGTCATTGGCCAGGAAGGCGCTGTTCTTGTACGCATGGGCGCCGACGGCGACCTTCACACCGCTGGCCGCCACAGCGGCGAACTGCACGGTCTCCAGGCCGCTGCTGCCCGCAGGCGGCCAACCATCCGCCGCCGTCAACATCGTCAAGGCGGCATGCGCCGAGAGCGGGGCCAGGCCGGCGAAAGCCGCCGTGGCAAGCATCTTCTTGATCATCTGTTTGTCTCCAGTGTGGGCAATGTTTTGCAGGCCCTGTTGACGCAACGACACGCTTTGGGGCGACGCACAATCCCTAGCGCATCAACCATGCCAACACCTCGCCGCTTGTAGGACGGTCCAGTAGGACGAGCACCGCAGGCAACCTTGAAATGCCCCCACGGTTGAAGGTGGAAATTCCCTCGACATGCGGCAAACCCTAGGGTTAGGCCATTGCGCTGAAATGACCCGTCAGGAGATTGCCACCCAATGCCGATCAGATATCCGGTTAACGATCAGTCGCCGCGCTGAACGGCTTTCGAGAATCGTTTCACGCCGGCATCCTGAGCCGTCGCCTGGCGTCCAGCATTGATCAGCCTGTCGATCTGCTCCGCGGGCAGCTTGAGCCGCGTCGGAATCGCGTTCAGTGCCTGCTCCTCGGTCTCGGGCAAATCAGCAAAGCTGATCTGGGTGACGCTGAACTTGATGTCCTCGCAATGCCATTCCGGGTTCAGCGCCCGCAGCGCGGCCTTGCGCTCGTCGCTGAGACTGCAGCGATAGGTCACCAGGTCGCGCTCCCAGTTGCGCACCATGGGCACAAAGCTCGCGTAGCTCATGCGCATGGTGCTCTCGATGGCCGTGTCGACGGCGCCGGATGCGATCTCCATGCCCGAGGGGCCGGCCACCTCGCGAGCCCAGTCGGCGCTCGGGCCCTGGCCGGCATCGACGACGATGAAAAGCAGGCGGCGCATCGTCGCCGCGTCCTGCTCGGGGATGGGGCCATAGGGCGTGTTCAGCAGCACGCGGCTTTGCAGGATGGCCACCAGGCCGAGGTTGTCGGTCAATCCACCGTCGACGAGCTTCAGATAGCGGCCCGCCTTGGGGTCGGCGTTGTCGCGGAACAACCGCGCTAGCGCCAGCCGCAGCCGGTAC
>NZ_JBFULE010001104.1:0-1392 GCF_056400485.1 Roseateles sp. P5_B10 | reverse complement strand
GCTTCGATGTTGTCCGCTGTCGAGGCTGCGGATTCGGCGCCAAGCAGGTCCAGGTCACGTCGTCTCAGATAGCCGCGCGAGACGATTCGTGCCTGCTTGAGGCCCTCCATGACATCAGAGGTTTCACGGCCTGACTTGGCCAATGGGTGCGTCGCCTCGCAGTACAGGCCATGGACTTCTTCATAGAGTGCAATAGCCGTGCTGCCAGGGGCATGAAACGGGAAGTGGCCGACAGCGAGATGTAGCCGGCCATCTAACACGCGCTGCTCAAGTTCTGCCGGCATGCCCATGTAGACGTTGATACGCAGATMCGGTCCTCGAGCGGAGAACCGCTTCAACGCGTTGCGCAGCGGTGAACGCTCGTCGGCAACGGTGTTGTCGATGATGCCGAGGTTCAAGGTTCCCGACACCAGGCTGGTCAGCAGCGCCGATTCATTCCGGAAGTCGTCAATCGCGCCAAGCAGGCGCTGAGTGGCGGCGTGCGCAGCCGCGCCTTGCTCAGTGAGTCGAAACCCTCCACGCCCACGCTCACAGAGCCGCACACCCAGCCGAACCTCCAAACTGCCGATCTGCGCACTGATGGTGGATTGCCCAACGTTGAGCATTGCCTGCGCAGCCGAGAAGCCGCCGCAACGGACGACCGCGTCAAAGACTCGAAGCAACTTGAGATCTACATCGTGTACTTGTCGCATGAGAAGAATCCTGGTGGAGGTTCCGCAGTGCTGCTCGCACGTTGCGATAGAACCTTCACTGCATCGATTTTCATCAATGTAATCGCAGTGTAAATCCCATCGATTTGTTGTATTCCGCTGCAGTGCCGTGTGTCGTCGAGTAGCTCCATGCAGTCGGCAAACATCGGTCTGGGTCAATGCAAGCATCAGATACAGCGCATTTTTCGCGTGTAAGGACGTCGGTACATTGACCGCGAGCCCATCCATAGGGCGTTGCAGAAATAGACCACGATGTTCCGAGATCGCTACCTGAACTACGCACAACTCATGGGGCAGTTGGAGGGCTGGGCGGCTACGCACGCAGACCTCGTTCGCCTGTGCTCGCTCGGCCAGTCCGCCGAAGGTAGAAGCATTCCCATGCTCATTGTGGGCAGGGATCCAGACCGTCTGCGTCCGGCGGTCTGGATCGACGCGAACATGCACGCCAGCGAGGTGTGCGGCACCAATGTGGCTCTGGCCATCGTTTCCGACCTGATCGCATTGATGTCAGGCGCTGAACAAGTCGGCGGGAAACCACTGGCAAAGCCTATGGCGGCCTCACTGCGCGAGGCCCTGTTCTATGTCGTGCCTCGACTGTCTCCGGATGGCGCCGAGCAATTCTTGTCCACCGGAAGACCACTTCGCTCCAGCCCGGTCGATGAGCAGATCCACCGGAAGACTC
>NZ_JBFULE010001103.1:0-1397 GCF_056400485.1 Roseateles sp. P5_B10 | reverse complement strand
CCTGAAGGTTGACCACCGCCGCGGCTTCTTCGTCAACCACGACCTGGCCGGCTACGAGGTGCCGGTGCATGCTGACATCCCGCATCAGGAGGTCATCTTCCTGGACGAGACCGACCCGATCTCGTCGCCGATGAAGGCCAAGGGCGTGGGCGAGCTGGGCATTTGCGGCGCGGCCGCCGCGGTGGCCAACGCCGTCTACAACGCCACCGGCGTGCGGGTGCGCGACTACCCGCTGACGCTGGACAAGCTGCTCGCCGGCCTGCCCGCGCTGACTTAGCGGCGCTGGTTCAGGACGATCAGGCCCAGGGCGGCCAGCGCGGCGAACAGCAGGCCGCTCCAGATCTCGTAGGGCAGGCCGATGAGGCGATAGGCTGCGGCCTCCGCGCAGTTGGCCGTGATCATGAAGACCGACGGCCACAGCTCCTCGAGCCCGAGCGCCGTGACGATCTTGTCCGCCAGGCCCATCGCGCAGGTGGCGCTCTGCGAGGCCACCTCATGCTGGAAGACGGCCGCCGTGAGGCCCGCGGCGCACAGCATCAGCACGACCACGAGGGCCGTCTGACGCAGCGCGCGCTTGGCGCTCACCAGCCAGCCCAGCAGCGAGACGGCGCCGATCACCAGGAAGATGGCCCGCTGCAGCACGCACCACGGGCAGGGCTTGACGCCGAACTGGTGCTGGGCGATCAAGGCGATGCCGACGGCGCCGAAGCTCGCCACGGCCATGCCGGCCAGCGCACGGGCCGGCAGCTTGGAAGGGGCGCTGAACATCAGACGGCGATTTCGGCGATGAGCTCGATCTCGACGCAGGCGCCAAGCGGGATCTGGGCCACGCCGAAGGCGCTGCGGGCATGCTTGCCAGCTTCGCCCAGCACCGCGGCGAACAGCTCGGAGCAGCCGTTGGTGACGAGGTGCTGCTCGGTGAAGTCGGGCGTGCTGTTCACGAGGCTCATCACCTTGACGATGCGCACGATCTTGCCCAGGTCACCGGTGGCGGCCTGCAGCGTGCCGAGCAGGTCGATGGCGACGGCGCGTGCGGCCGCCTGGCCGGTGGCGGTGTCGACATCCTTGCCGAGCTGGCCGACCCAGGGCTTGCCGTCCTTCTTGGCGATATGGCCCGACAGGAACAGCAGGTTGCCGGTGCGCGTGAACGGCAGGTAGGCGGCAGCAGGAATGGCCAGCGGCGGCAGGGTGATGCCGAGTTCGGCGAGCTTGGCTTGGATGGCAGAAGAGCTCATGCGTAGTAGCGCGGTGGCGCAAGCGAAAAACCGCGGCATGCTACACCCCGCGTCCCAATAAGGCGGGACAGGGGAGGGGCATTGGCTCAGCGGCCGTGGGGCGTGCGCGAACTGGTGGCAACGGGCGTGGCCTGGCTGGCCGGCCTGGCCCTGCTGCAATGC
>NZ_JBFULE010001102.1:0-1397 GCF_056400485.1 Roseateles sp. P5_B10 | reverse complement strand
AAGCAGTACCGCGTTGCCGTAGCCTCGGTGATCGACATCTACGAGCCGGTCTATGGCCAGGTGGCGCCGCCCATGCCCCTGACCACCTGGACCCGAGAGGCGCAGCGCTCAAGGTCGGTCTACGGCCAGGATCAGATCGACCTGTCACCGCAGTGGAAGATGCTGCTGGGCGTGCGCCACGACAGTTACGACCAATCGCTCTTGAACCGCCGCAACGGCATCACGACCGCCCAGTCCCTCAGCGCCACCACGCCGCGCGTCGGCCTGGTCTACCAGCCGAGCAAGACGCTGTCGCTGTACGCCTCGGCGTCCAGGAGCTTTCGCCCCAACAGCGGCGTCAGCCGCGCGTTCCAGTCCTTCCCCGCTGAAGCGGGCAGGGCCGGCGAGCTGGGGATCAAGTTCGACACCGCGGACGGCAAGACCAGCAGCACGCTGGCGATCTACAGGATCGCGAAGAACAATGTGCTGACCCCCGACCCGCTGGACCCGAACAACTTCTCGGTGGCTGCCGGCGAGGTGCGCAGCCGGGGCCTGGAGTTCGACATCTCGGGCGAAGTCCTGCCCGGGCTGCGTCTGACGGCTGCCTACGCCTGGACCGATGCCCAGGTGACCCGCGACAGCAATGCCTTCCTGGTCGGCCGGCGCCTGGCCAACGTACCGCGCCAGAGCGCCAATCTGATGCTGGTGCAGGCCTTCCTGCTGGGAGCCAATAGCGCGACGTTGGRCGCGGGCATCAACCATGTGGGCGAACGCGAGGGGGCCGTGGCGCCGCTGGTGGCAGCCGACAACTTCAAGCTGCCGGGCTACACCACGCTCAAGCTGATCGGCTCGCTGCAACTGGGCAAGCAGTGGCGCGCGTCCCTCGATATCGACAACCTGCTCGACCGGCTGTACTACAGCAGTTCATATATGCAGGCCTGGGTTCTGCCCGGCGCGGGGCGCAGCTACATGCTCTCGGCGCGATATCAGTTCTGAGCTCGCAGCACAGCTGCGTCACTCACTCAGTATATTTTTTGAGTATGGCTTGAAAAGCGCCGGAGCTTTTCAGCTTATCGAGCGCCGCCTGCCAGCGAGCGATTTCCGCATCGGAAATGTCCTTGCTGCAGGCAATGTAAATGGGAGAGGTGATCAGTTTGACGGGCGTTTGAACGACCGCATCCAACGAATAGTTCATTTGCTTCAATAGATGGATGACGCCCAACGGTGAATCGCTGACGGCCAAATCGCATCTGCCGAATATCAACATCCTGTAAATGGCTTTGCCGTCGGATGCGCCTGCCTCGAGGTTGGTGAAGCCTGCTGCCTGCATCCTGGAAGTCGTCAGGCCACCGCGCCGGGAGCAGATCGAGCGAACCTTCTTGGTGTCCTCGAGTGTCGAGACTTCAAGAGGATTGCCT
>NZ_JBFULE010001101.1:0-1399 GCF_056400485.1 Roseateles sp. P5_B10 | reverse complement strand
CTTCTCTTCTTCGCCGCCGCGCAAAGCGGCGCCGCCGACAACGACAGCCGTGCGCTGGAAGCCCAGATCAAGGCCGCCTATCTGTACAAGTTCGCCGGCTATGTGGAGTGGCCGCCGAATGCCTTCGTGGATGCCACGATGCCTTTCACCATCGGCATCGTCGGCGCCGGGGACATCGCCACCGAGCTCAACAAGCTCACGTCGGGCCGTTCACTGAGCGACCACCCCGTCGAGGTGCGCCTTCTCAAGGCCGGAGAACTGCCCCGCAGTGTCCAGCTCATCTTTGTGAGCGGCGCCGACACCCCGCAACTCAGGCGCACGCTCGAGCCCTACAAGGCCCTGCCGACACTGACGGTCTCGGACATCCCAGGCGGCATCGACGCAGGCTGCGTCATCAACTTCATGCTGGTGGACAACCGGGTGCGCTTCGAGATCTCGGTCCGCAACGCGGAGCGGCATGGGCTCAAGATCAGCTCGCGCCTGTTGGCTGTCGCACAGCGCGGGAACCCAGGGGCCTCTGAATGAGGATCCGGCTGCGTTCGATAAGCACCAAGCTGCTGCTGATGGTGCTTGCCGTCAACGCTTGCACACTGCTTGGGGCCAGCGCCGCCTTCTTCTATCACGACATGGTGGAGAACCGCGACCGCTCGGTGCGCGAACTGACAACGCTAGCCGACATCCTCGGCCAGGGCAGCGCGACAGCCCTGGAGTTCGATGATTCCAAGGTTGCCACCGACACCCTCGGCCAGTTGCGCGGTGACCCCAATATCAATGCCGCGGCAATCTACACGGCAGGCGGCAAGCTGTTTGCGCGCTATGTGAACGCAGCCACTCCTGGCGCGGCCCTGCCTGCCGAGCCGCCATCTGCGGGGGTACAGGTCCTGCGCAGCAATCTGATCGTGATGCTGCCGGTCAATGGCGCCAATGGCCGCCTGGGAGCGGTCTACATCGATGGCCGTTACGACGTCGCCCAATGGCTGCGGGACTATCTCCTGATCTTCGGCGTCGTGCTCGGTGGCAGCCTCGCCCTGGGCCTGCTGGTGTCCTTTCGGCTGCAGCGCCGCATCACCCGGCCCATGCTGGCTGTCAGCGAAGTGGCGCAGCAGGTCATGCAGCAGCGCGACTTCAGCCTGCGTGCCCGCAAGACGACCGAGGACGAGATCGGAGAGCTGGCCGAATCCTTCAACGGCATGCTGCAGACGCTCGAGCATGAGATCGCCGAGCGCAGCACGGCCGAGGTGGCCGTACGCACGCTGAACGCGGAGCTGGAGCAGCGCGTCGAGCGGCGCACCGCGGAGCTGGTCGTTCGCACCCAGGAGGCCGAGGCCGCGAGCCGCGCCAAGGCCGACTTCCTCGCCAACATGAGCCACGAGATCCGCACGCCGATGAATGCCGTGCT
>NZ_JBFULE010001100.1:0-1404 GCF_056400485.1 Roseateles sp. P5_B10 | reverse complement strand
GTCGACAACAAGCATGTGCCCGTCGTGCGAGAGGTCAAACCCAGGCGTCGGCATACCGGCGCGCCTGGCAGTTGACAAGCAGAGGAACTCGTTGGCCGCCAGGCCGGGGTAAGCCAGCGGCGCCACCTTCACGATGACCGTGGGAACCGACACGTCTGTGCGATCTGCCAGCATGAGCTTGGGCTGCACGCCGGCGATTCCAGCGCCAGTGCGCAGGTAGCCGTCAGCCAGCTCGTCGAAGGCAGCCTGTGTGAATGGCATGGACAGCAGAGCCTCCCGGCGCAAGCGAATTGGCGGCGGTGCCACGCCCGCGCCCGGCAAGGCGAAGCCCAGCCGGCCGATTCCGTTCTCGCGGACCCTGGCCAGCAGGTTCATGGGGTGCAGTTCCTGCTCCGGGACCATGGTGCTGAGGCGCAGCAGCAGATCGCCTTCGGGCAGGTGCTGGTCCATCGTCGCGAAGAGGGCGCCGTCCCGCCAGGACGCCCTTTCTCTTGGCGGCATGTGCAGCGCAATGCCAGCCTGGCTCTGACGGCTGTCGTCGTAGCGGAACTCGTAGTTCGAGGCCTTGAGCAACTGGCCTGTGCCAATGCCGTTGATCGACACGTCAAGCAGTGAGACCCTGTCGGTCGTTTTGGCCATCTCGCGGGCCATCACGTGGATCCTTGAAGCGCTGATGCCGACCTGCCGCGGTTCAGCTCATGCCGCCGCTGGCTGGAGCGCTTCCACGAAAGTCCGCAGTTCATCGGCCGCCGGCAGCTGCCGACTCGACCGCCATGCCTTCCATAGCGCGCGGATGTACAGGAGGCCGGGGATGATGAAGAAGGCAAGTCCCACGGGGATGATGACGATGCCCAGGACGCTGAACAGGAAGAACTGTTTGACGGCGTGRTCGCGCAGACCGTACATCTCCTCGTTCACGAAGAGGCGCTGCTCGTCCTTGTCGTAGACACCGAGGACCAAGTTCTTGAGCTTGCCGCCGTCATCCATGCGAAGGATGGCCAGAGCGACGGACTTCCCGGGCTCGATGGCGCGCCTCAGCGCGTTGGCTGCGCTCGCGTCGGCCAAGTCGACGCGACCGGCGCTGGTTTCCAGCTCGATGAGGCTGTAGGTGTGGATGTGGTCATCAAACGAGTGTTGACCCACGTGCTTCACGCGGCCCGAGATGGTTTCAAGCTTCGACATCTAGCCTCTCGACTGGTTCGTAACCGTACAGCTGACCCAGGGCAGACCTGAGGATCGGCGCCTAAGCATGCAAATGTACGAATTGGTGTGTGTATCAATTAGTGTACGTACACAAGCATGTCGGGGTGAAAACAACCCTGCAGAAACGGTTCGGACAGCGCATCAAAGAGCTTCGCGCCGTGAACCAGGTCACGCAGGAAGAGCTTGCTGAGCGTGCTGGGT
>NZ_JBFULE010001099.1:0-1407 GCF_056400485.1 Roseateles sp. P5_B10 | reverse complement strand
CAGGTGGAGCACCCGGTCACCGAGATGGTCACCGGCATCGACATCGTGCAGCAGCAGATCAAGATCGCAGCCGGCGAGAAGCTGCCGTTCACGCAGCGCCAGATCGAGATGCGCGGCCACGCCATCGAATGCCGCATCAACGCCGAAGACCCGGTCAAGTTCGTGCCCTCGCCCGGCCGCATCACGATGTGGCACGCGCCGGGCGGGCCCGGCGTGCGCGTGGACTCGCATGCCTACACGAACTACTTCGTGCCGCCCAACTACGACTCCATGATCGGCAAGATCATCGTCCACGGCGACACGCGTGAGCAGGCCCTGGCGCGCATGCGCATCGCGCTGAGCGAGACGGTCGTCGAAGGCATCCAGACCAACATCCCGCTGCACCGCGAGCTGATGGCCGACGCCAAGTTCATCGAAGGCGGCACATCCATCCATTACCTTGAAGGCTGGATGGCTGCCCACAAGCGATGAGCAACCTCTTCGAGTTGGCCCTGGTCTGCCACGAGGCCGACGTCGAGATCGTCAGCGATGCGCTGATGGAGATCGACGCTCTCGCGGTCTCGGTGGAGGATGCCGACGCAGACACCGAGGCTGAGCACGCCTTGTTCGGCGAACCCGGCATGCCGGCGCCCGCCGCCGGTTGGGAGCGCTCGGTCGTCAAGGCCCTCTTTCCCACCGAGCCCGAGGCCACCGAGGCGGCGACGCTGATCCTGGCCCAGGACTGGGCTACGGATGTGCATGTGCAAGCCATCCAGGCTGTGCCCGAGCAGGACTGGGTGCGCCTGACGCAAAGCCAGTTCGCGCCGGTCGAGATCACGCCCGAGTTCTGGATCGTGCCGAGCTGGCACGAGGCACCGCCGCAGGCCCAACGCGTCATGCGCCTAGACCCCGGGCTGGCCTTCGGTACAGGCACACATCCAACAACGCGCATGTGCCTGCGCTGGATCGCGACCCATTCCCAGCCCTGGATTCGCGTGCTGGACTACGGCTGTGGCTCCGGCATCCTTGCCATTGGCGCGGCCCTGCACGGCGCGCGTGACATCGACGCCGTCGACATCGACCCGGCTGCCGTCACTTCGTCGCGCGACAACGCGGCGGCCAATGGCGTCACGCTGAAACCCGGCCTGCYGGAGCTGGCCCGGGGCGAGTACCCGCTGGTCATGGCCAACATCCTCGCCACGCCGCTGAAGCTGCTCGCACCACTGCTCTGCGCCCATGTCGCGCCCGGCGGCAACCTGATCCTGGCTGGCATCCTGAGCCGCCAGGCTGAGGAACTGAAGGCCGCCTACGCGCCCTGGCTGGCGCTTGAAGTCAGCGATGAAGAGGATGGCTGGATCCTGATGACGGCCCAACGACCGGCATGAGCCTCGCGACGCGCTGCACGGCCTGCGGAACGATCTTCAGGAT
>NZ_JBFULE010001098.1:0-1412 GCF_056400485.1 Roseateles sp. P5_B10 | reverse complement strand
CTTGGCGTCGGTCTTGCGCGCATCCCAGGCAGCGCGCGTGGCAGCGGCGATGTCGGGGCGGAATCGTTCCAGCGCCTTCATCCAGACGCTGGCACGCAGCACGAACATGCCGCTGTTCCAGTAGTAGTCGCCTTCGGCCAGATAGCGCTGGGCGGTCTCCAGGTTGGGCTTCTCGACGAACTGTGCGACCACCAGGCCCGCGGCGTCGCCCGAGGTGCGGATATAGCCGTAGCCTGTTTCGGGCCGGTCTGGCGTGATGCCCAGGATGGCGATGGCACCTTCGGCCGCGATGCGGACCGCGTCCTGCAATGCCGCGGTGAAGGCTGCAGGGTTGGTGACGGTCTGGTCGGCCGGCGTGACGACGAGGACGGGGTCCTTGCCGCCCTCGAGTGCGGCCAATGCGGCCAGCGTCAGCGCCGGTGCAGTGTTGCGGCCCAGCGGTTCCAGCAGCACGCTGCTGGGCTCCTGCCGGGTCTCGCGCAATTGATCCAGTACGAGAAAGCGGTGCTCCTCATTGCCGACGATGCAGGGACCGGCGAGCTCGAACTCGGGCGAGGCCAGCGCGGCCAGGCGGCGCGCGGCGAGCTGGAACAGGCTCTCATTGCCGGACAGCACGAGGAATTGCTTGGGGTAGCCGCTGCGCGACAGAGGCCAGAGCCGGGTGCCGGAGCCGCCGGCCATGATGACGGGTTGAACGTGGGTCATGCGGGATTGAAACCGTGAGGGTTGAGTCGTTGCCAGCGCCAACTGTCTTGGCACATGCGGGCGAGATCGAGCTTGGCCTCCCAGCCAAGCAACTCGCGCGCCAGGGCCGGGTCGGCCCAGCAGGCTGCGATGTCGCCAGGGCGGCGCGGGACGATTTCGTAGGGCACGCTGCGGCCGCTGGCGGCTTCGTAGGCGCGCACCAGGTCGAGCACGCTGTAGCCCTGGCCGGTGCCGAGATTGACGGTCAACGAGCCGGTATTGGCCAGCAGCCAGCGCAGTGCAGCGACGTGCCCTTCGGCCAGGTCGCTGACATGGATGTAGTCGCGCACGCCAGTGCCGTCGGGCGTCGCGTAGTCATTGCCGAAGACGGCCAGCTTGGTGCGCCGGCCCACCGCCACCTGGGCGACATAGGGCATCAGGTTGTTGGGCGTGCCGCGCGGGTCTTCACCGATGCGGCCGCTCTCGTGGGCGCCGACTGGATTGAAGTAGCGCAGGCAGGCGGTCTGCCAGGCTGGATCGGCGATGCCGAGGTCGTGCAGGATCTGCTCGCCCATCAGCTTGGTCGCGCCGTAGGGGTTGGTCGACGAGGTCGGTGCGTCCTCGCGCAGGGGTAGTTTGTCCGGAGCGCCGTAGACGGTGGCGCTGGAGCTGAACACCATGCGCGTGCAACCGTGGCGCTTCATGGCCTCGCAGGTGTTGACGAGGCC
>NZ_JBFULE010001097.1:0-1418 GCF_056400485.1 Roseateles sp. P5_B10 | reverse complement strand
GATTGGGGGCAGGGGTGGTGGTTTGGGAAGGGAGTGCCGGCGCGGGAGTTTGAAGAGCGGTGGTTTGGCGCCACCACAGCGGGCTCGGTTGCCGCCACCACTCGCTAAGGCGCCCATCGAGGGCACCTCAGCGGGGACTCGGTCACCTCCGGCGACCCCGGCGGACGGCAACGCGCCAGAGGCGCGAAGCCTTCGTCGAGGCGTCGGACAAGCCGCAGGGCTTGTCCTCGGTCCACGACGACGCGCCCTTCGAGCCCTCTCCTGGGCCCAAACGCAAAAGGCCAGCACTTGCGTGCTGGCCTTTCTTGTTTGGTGCCCAGGAGAGGACTCGAACCTCCACGGAGTTACCCGCTAGTACCTGAAACTAGTGCGTCTACCAATTCCGCCACCTGGGCTTTCAGGGAGGCCGGACTATAGCCTAGTTCTCAGCCCTCCCACGACGAAGTCGACTCAGATGTCGAACTTCACTCCCTGAGCAAGAGGCAGCTCGCTCGAGTAATTCACCGTGTTGGTGGTGCGGCGCATATAGGCCTTCCAGGCATCCGAACCGCTCTCGCGGCCGCCGCCCGTTTCCTTCTCGCCACCAAACGCACCGCCGATCTCCGCACCGGACGTGCCAATGTTGACGTTGGCGATGCCGCAGTCGCTGCCCGAGGCGCTCATGAAGCGCTCGGCCTCGCGGATGTCGGTTGTGAAGATCGCGCTCGACAAACCTTGCGGCACGCCGTTCTGCAGCTCGATGGCTTCTTCCAGCGTCTTGTACTTCAGCGTGTACAGGATGGGCGCGAAGGTCTCGTGGCACACCACTTCGGTCTGCGAAGGCATGCGCACCAGAGCCGGCACGGCGTAGTAGGCCTCGGGGAAGCGATCGGCCAGCGCGCGCTCGCCACCTGACACAAGGCCGCCCTGCTCGCGCGCGGCGCTCAAGGCAAACTGCATCGCGTCGAAGGACTGCGCGTCGATCAGCGGACCGATCAGCGTGCCCTGCTCAACCGGCGAACCGATGGGCAGCTGGGCGCGGGCGCGGTCCAGGCGCTCGACCAGGGCGTCATGGATGCTCTCGTGGGCGATGACGCGGCGCGTCGTCGTGCAGCGCTGGCCGGCCGTGCCGTAGGCGCCGAACAGGATGCCGCGCACCGCCAGCTCCAGGTCGGCGCTGGGCGTGACGATGATGGCGTTGTTGCCACCCAGCTCCAGCAGCGAACGGCCGAAGCGCGCCGCCACGCGCGGGCCAACGGCGCGGCCCATGCGGGTCGAGCCGGTGGCGGAGACCAGCGCCACACGGGCGTCGTCGACCATCGCTTCGCCGACATCGGCGCGGCCGATGATCAGCTCGGACAGGCCGTCAGGCGCGGCGTTACCGGCGGCGCGGTAGGCCTTCAGCGCGCGTTCGAACAGGGCCTGCGTGGCCAGCGCGG
>NZ_JBFULE010001096.1:0-1421 GCF_056400485.1 Roseateles sp. P5_B10 | reverse complement strand
GAACAGCGTCGCATGGCTCAAGCCGCCCGCGCCGGCCGCCTTGGCCAGGCCGCCATGCTGGGCGATCAGTTGCAGCAGGCGCAGGTCGTCCCAGTTCAGGTCGTTGATGATGGGCGCTGTCATGACCAGCAATTTTGCAATGACAAATTGCAAATTCGCACACGTAGGAGGCTCAGCGCGTTCCTAGACTGCAGGCCTTCCCAGCACAACAAGAAACCACGCCATGTCGATGTACGAACAGCTTCCCTTCCAGCCCGCCAACCGTGGCGAGATCGACCGCGTGGTGGCCGACTTCCCGCTGGCCACCCTCGTCAGCGCCGACGAGGGCCGGATGCTGGCCACGCCGCTGCCGTTGATCCTGGAGCGCGATGCGGCCAGCGGCGAAGCACGGCTGATCGGCCATCTGTCGCGTCGCAACCCGCAGTTCGCCCTGCTGCAGCGCCAACCGCGCGCCCTGGCCACCTTCACCGGTGCGCAGGGCTATATCGCCAGCAGCTGGATGAGCAACCGCCGCTACGCACCGACCTGGAACTACGAGTTCGTCCAGTTCGAACTGGACGTCAGCATCGAGGACAGCCCGGAACAGCTGCTGCGTGCGCTGGAGCTGCTGAGCGCCCATGTCGAAGCACCCTACCCCAATGCTTGGCGGCCGGCCGAGATGGGGCCGCGGCTGGAGCAACTGGCGCAGTACATCGTGCCCTTCAGTGCCCGCATCCTGGAGACCCGCGCCCAGTTCAAGCTGGGCCAGGGCGACCCAGCCGATGCGCGGGCCGACGCCTACGCCGGCCTGTCCCGCTACGGCGGCCATCAACTGGCCGCCGCGATGCGGCGGCATGAAGAGCTGGTGCGGGAGGCCGCGCGCTAGGGCTCGGGTCTCACCGCCCTCAGCATCTGCTGCCACAGCGGCGCATAGGCCGCGTTGGCAATGCCTTCGCCATGCGGCTGGCCGCCCGGGCGCAACGGCAGGTCCAACGCATGAACCTGGGCCGGYGGGATCCCCAACAGGCGATAGCTTTGCGCCAGCAGGTCGGCGGCCGTCTCCTGCACGTGGTAGGTCGCATGCCAGCGTTCGGGCGGCGTGACGCTGGCACGGCGATACCAGCGGGCCAGTTCGCCGCCGGCCTCGCGGTCCCAGCCGCCGGAGAAGTCCAGCACGCCGGCCACCGAGCGCGTCTTGGCGATGAAGGCGGCCATGCCGCCGCCTTGGGACTGGCCAGCCAGCACGATGCGGCTCCAGCGTGGCTCATCGCCATCAACGTAGCCGGCCCATTGGCCCGCCGGATCCTGCTCGGCCAGATGGCGCAGCAGCCGGGTGAGCCGCGGCACGATGGCATCCTCGGGCCGGTCGTCAATGGGCGCCGCGGTCGCGTCGCCCCAGACGCGTTGTTGGCGGAAGGCCGCGGCGCAGGTCGGATGGGCCT
>NZ_JBFULE010001095.1:0-1424 GCF_056400485.1 Roseateles sp. P5_B10 | reverse complement strand
CCAGATCAACGCGCTGACGACCGACCAGGTCCGCACGCTGAACACGGACGACCTCAACAGCCTCACGTCCGACCAGTTCAACAAGCTTTCCACCGCCCAGGTCGCCGTGCTGACGACGGCCCAGTTGAGCAGCCTGGCCACCGACAACCTCAACGCGATGGGTTCGGCCCAGTTCGCGACGCTGAACTCCAGCCAGTTCGGTTCGCTGACGTCGGACCAGTTGCCCAAGATGGAGACGGCCGACCTGCGCTCGGTCACGACCGCCGCGTTGCGCGGCCTCTCTTCCGACCAGATCCTGACGCTGAGCTCCGACGAGGTGTCCAGCCTCACGACCGCCCAGATCGGCTCACTCAGCACATCTCAAGTGCAGGGCCTGACGGCCGGCGACATGACCGCCCTGGGCACCGCCCAGATCGGCGTGCTGAGCTCGACCCAGGCCCAGGCGCTGAACACCGACCAGTTGGCCGCCATCGAGACCGGCGACGTCCGCTTCCTGTCCACGGCCGCCCTGCGCGCCCTGACCAGCACACAGCTGGATGGCCTCACCTCCGACCAACTGCGCGCCCTCTCCTCCAGCCAGATCAACTCGCTGACCACTGCCCAGGTCAGCACGTTGAACACCGACGACCTGAACAGCTTCACGTCCGACCAGTTCAACAAGCTGTCCACCGCCCAGGTCCAGTCGCTGACGACCACCCAGCTCAGCCATCTGGCCACCGACAGCCTCAATGCGATGGGCTCATCGCAGTTCGCGACGCTGAGCTCGGCCCAGTTCGGTTCGCTGACCAGCGACCAGTTGCCCAAGCTGGAGACGGCCGACCTGCGCGCCGTCACGACCGCGGCCCTGGCCGGCCTGACCTCCGACCAGATCCTGACGCTGACCTCCGACGAGGTGGCCGGCCTGTCGACCGGCCAGATCGCCTCGCTGTCGGCCAGCCAGGTCAAGGGCCTGACGGCCGGCGACATGACGGCGCTGAGCAGCGCCCAGGTGGCCGCCCTGAGTTCGGTTCAAGCCGCCGCGCTGAATACCGACCAACTGTCCGCCATCGATGCGGCCGACATGAAGTCGATGACGACGGCCGCCCTGCGCGCCCTGTCGAGCACCCAGATCGATGGCCTGACCAGCGACCAGTTGCGCGCCCTCACCAGCGCCCAGCTCAACGCGCTGACCACCAGCCCGCAGATCGTCGGCCTCAATACCGATGACCTCAATGTCCTGACGACGGACCAAATTGCCCGACTGTCGACCGCGCAGATCCAGGCGCTGACGACCACGCAGCTGAGCAACCTGGTCACCGACAGCCTGAATGCGATGGGCTCGGCCCAGTTCGCCACGCTGTCTTCCAACCAGTTCGGCTCGCTGACGACCGACCAGCTCTCCAAGATGGAGACGGCCGACCTGCGCGCGGTCACGACCCACGACC
>NZ_JBFULE010001094.1:0-1424 GCF_056400485.1 Roseateles sp. P5_B10 | reverse complement strand
CTTACCTCGCCGCAAACAGGTCAGAACGTCCTCATGGTCGAAGCCATCATCGTCCATTGCTTCCAACGCATGAAGAAGGAAACGCACCGCGTCAGGGTCAGTCTTAGCTAATGCGTTGACTGCCTTCGTAAGCGGTGCGTTGTACTCCCCGTAGGACGACATCCTATACTTTATATAGATCACAAGCGGCGCTTGTGGTGAAAAAAAGGGACTATTGCCCCCTAGCGGCGGACGTTTCAACGCTCTGAGCGGCTAAGCATCAACTGTAACCGCCTGTCCGCGCGCACCTCCCACGGCAGCGGCTCAAGGTCACTCAGACTCGGTCGCACGCGACGAGAGCCCCCGCCGGCCTGAGGCTCAACGGTGAGCATGTGAGCCGCGTGGGATTGGACGCGCCTAGGGTCCGCCCTGTTCTTCAACCGAGATGACGAGCGCAAGAATCGCTTCGCGCGCCCGGCGCAACCGGGATCCACCAGGGAGAAAGAAGATGGCAGACAGCAGAACCGTTAGCGGCACAGTGACCACTGAGAACGACGGCCCTTCCCGCGTCGCATTCGACCTCATGAACCGGATTGCTCGCGCCGAGGATGGCGCCGAAAAGGACCGGGAGTACTTCCTGCGGCTTTATGCGCAATGCAACATTCTGACCAATCATCCGACGTGGCTAGATGATGCTCTGAAGCTGAACACGAAGTAGAGCCGTCGAGGTGCTCGCCGCAAGCCAAGCAGCCGACTGGTCGAATTTATGTGCGCGACCTCAGCGGCAGTCGCGGGCGGTGAATGTCTATGGAGTAGTCACCCACGCCGGAATTTCGGCGAAGAACAGCACCCGCGTCGTCAAGCCTCGCGCTGCCGCCTGGCGCTGCAGGATGCCAAATGCTCCCAGTCCGTGGGCGAGGTCCAGCATGAACAGCCCGGGCTGCAACAGTTGAACGCCTGGTGGCGGGGGCGCCGCCACGTTCTTTAGAAAAGAAGTGCGGATCACCAGCGTCGTGGAGGTCGTAGGGTGCCGCTGCGAAAGCGCAACTCTTGAACACTCGGCGCAAGGAATCGTCTTACACCGGCGTTACACGCAGGTCAGAAAAGAAAAAGGACTTAGAGGCTTTCGCTTCTAAGTCCTTGCTTTATTTGGGGTGGCTGATGGGACTCGAACCCACGACGACAGGAATCACAATCCTGGACTCTACCAACTGAGCTACAGCCACCGCAGAGCCAAAAAGTATAACCGATAAATCAGGGTGCGCTGGCTGCGGAGGCTGGTGCTTCGACCTTGATGGCGGCCTTGTATTGCGCCTTCAGCGCGGCCAGATAGGCCTGGCCTTCGGCACGCGCCCAGGCGCCGGCGTATTGCTGGGCGGCGCGCTTGTCGTCGATGACGGCGGCGTCGCGTGGCTGCAGCTGGTTGATGCGCACGACGACATAAC
>NZ_JBFULE010001093.1:0-1428 GCF_056400485.1 Roseateles sp. P5_B10 | reverse complement strand
TGTTCGGGGCGAATCGCTCAGGCGAAGTTGGCTTCAGCGAACTGCCAGTTCACGAGATTGCTCAGGAAGGTCTCGACGAACTTGGGGCGCAGGTTGCGGTAGTCGATGTAGTAGGCGTGTTCCCACACGTCGACGGTCAGCAGCGCCTTGTCAGCGCCGGTAAGCGGCGTGCCGGCGGCGCCGGTGTTGACGATGTCGACAGAGCCGTCGGCCTTCTTCACCAGCCACGTCCAGCCCGAGCCGAAGTTGCCAACGGCGCTCTTGACGAAGGCTTCCTTGAAGGCGGCATAGCTGCCCCACTTGGCGTTGATGGCGTCGGCCAGCGCGCTGCTGGGCTCGCCGCCACCTTGCGGCTTCATGCAGTTCCAGAAGAAGGTGTGGTTCCAGATCTGGGCGGCGTTGTTGTAGATCGGGCCCGGGTTCGGTGCCTTCTTGATGATCTCTTCCAGCGTCAGGGCTTCGTACTCGGTGCCCTTTTGCAGGTTGTTGAGGTTCACGACGTAAGCGTTGTGGTGCTTGCCGTGGTGGAACTCCAGCGTTTCCTTGCTGTAGTGCGGGGCCAGCGAGTCGATCGGGTAAGGCAGCGGGGGCAGCGTGTGTTCCATCGTGGAGTCCTCAGGTGTTGGGGGGAAGGGAAACGCAAAGATTGTAGGGAGAGCCAATCACCCCTGCGGCGAAGGCTTTACCCCCAGAACGCGCAAGTCGAGGCTGCCGTCGGCCAGCACCGCGCGCACCTCGGCGCCGGGCAGCAAGGCATGCACGGACGTCACCGCGCCGCCGGCGCCGTCGTCCAGCCAGGCGTAGCCGCGCGCCAGCACATGCTGCGGGTCCAGGGCCTGCAGCCGGGCCTGCAGCGCGTCCAGCCGGGTGTGCTGGCGCGCCAGGATCTCGTGGTGCGCGCGTTCATGGCGCTGCTCCAGGTGGGTCAGCCGCTGGCCTTGCAACTCGACGCGCCGGCGTGGCGCCGCGCCGGCACGCTGGGCCAGCAGATCCAGCAGGCGCCGTTGCCGGGCCAGCACGTCACTGGGGCGGGACAGGCGCAGCGCGAGTCGATCCAGGCGCTGGGCGAGGGTCTGCAGGCGATGGTCGATGCGCAGGGTCAGGCTGCGCTCCAGCGCACCGAGGTGCTGCAGCAGGCTGGCGCGCGACGGCGCCGCCAGCTCGGCGGCGGCCGTGGGCGTGGGCGCGCGCAGGTCTGCGGCCAGGTCACACAGTGTCACGTCGGTCTCGTGGCCGACGCCGCAGACGATGGGCAGGGCCGAATTGGCCACCGCGCGGACGACGCGTTCGTCATTGAAGGCCCAAAGATCCTCCAGCGAGCCGCCGCCGCGCACCAGCAGCAGCACGTCGACCTCGGCCCGCTCGTTGGCGCGCCTCAGCGCTTCGACCAGCGCCGGCGGCGCTTCGACGCCCTGCACCGGACTCGGG
>NZ_JBFULE010001092.1:0-1436 GCF_056400485.1 Roseateles sp. P5_B10 | reverse complement strand
ATACCGGACAGGCCCTTGATCAGCTTGTTGTGCAGTGCGCGGATGCGTTCGCTCTCGGCGCCCATTTCCTCGCGGGCGATACGGAAGGCCTCGCCCATGCCGACGATCTGGTGCACGGGCAGCGTGCCGGAGCGCATGCCGCGCTCGTGGCCACCGCCGTGCATCTGCGCTTCCAGGCGGATGCGCGGCTTGCGGCGCACGTAGAGAGCGCCGATGCCCTTGGGGCCGTAGCTCTTGTGCGAGGCCAGGCTCATCAGGTCGATGGGCAGCTTGGCCATATCGATAGCGACCTTGCCAGTGGCCTGCGCCGCGTCGACGTGGAAGATGACGCCGCGCTCGCGGCACAGGTTGCCCAACGCGACCACGTCCTGGATGACGCCGATCTCGTTGTTGACGTACATGACCGAGGCCAGGATGGTGTCCGGGCGCAATGCCGCCTTGAACACTTCCAGATCCAACAGACCGTTTTCCTGCACATCGAGGTAGGTCACCTCAAAGCCCTGACGCTCCAGCTCACGCATCGTGTCGAGCACGGCCTTGTGCTCGGTCTTGACGGTGATCAGGTGCTTGCCGCGCGTCTTGTAGAACTGCGCGGCGCCCTTGAGTGCCAGGTTGTTGGACTCGGTCGCGCCGGACGTCCAGACGATCTCGCGCGGGTCGGCACCGATCAACTCGGCCACCTGCACGCGCGCCTTCTCGACCGCCTCTTCCGCTTCCCAGCCCCAGGCGTGGCTGCGGGACGCCGGGTTGCCGAAGTGCTCGCGCAACCAGGGAATCATCGCGTCCACCACGCGGGGATCGCACGGCGTCGTCGCGCCGTAGTCGAGGTAGATCGGGAAGTGCGGGGTCATGTCCATGGAACGACTTCTTTTGAGTTCTTGGTCTTACTTGYTGAACGCGCCACCGAGATTGCCACCCAGGGCAAAGACCGAGTTCGGCGCCGTGACGCGGATGGGCTTGAGCACCGGCTGGCTGGAGATGGCGCGCTTGACCGGCGCCGCCTCGACCTCGAAGCCCTTGGCCAGTTGCTCATCGGCGAGCTTGCGCAGGGAGACGGAATCGAGGTACTCGATCATCTTGGCGTTCAGATTGGTCCAGAGTTCATGGGTGATGCAGCGGCCGCTGTCCTCGCCCATGCAGTTTTCCTTGCCGCCGCAGCCGGTGGCGTCCAGCGCCTCGTCCACGGCGACGATGATGTCGGCCACGGTAATGTTCTCGGCCTTGCGGCCCAGCGAATAACCGCCACCCGGGCCACGGGTGCTTTCCACCAGTTCATGGCGACGCAGCTTGCCGAAGAGCTGCTCCAGGTAGGAGAGCGAAATCTGCTGCCGTTGGCTGATCGCCGCCAGGGCCACGGGGCCTGTATTCTCGCGCAGCGCCAGGTCCAGCATCGCGGTGACTGCAAACCGGCCTTTGGTAGTGAGACGCATAAAAAC
>NZ_JBFULE010001091.1:0-1437 GCF_056400485.1 Roseateles sp. P5_B10 | reverse complement strand
CGCAGCTGGTCGCTGGTGAAGGCGTCGAGCTGGTCGGACGACAGGTTGCGCAGGGCTGCCGTGGACAGCGACTTGATGTCGGCCGTCTCGATGGCGGCGACCTGGGCSGTGGACAACACGTCGGCTTGCGTCGAGCTGATCGCGGCGATCTGCGTCGACGTCAGGGCCACCATGTCGGCCGTGCTCAGGCCCTGGATCTGGGTCGTGCCCAGTGCACCCACCTGTGCCGCGGTCAGCGAGCCGACGGCGTCACTGGCCAGTGCCGCGACCTGGTCGGAGCTCAGCGCGTTCAGCGCGGCGGTGGACACCGCGCGCAGGTCGGCCGTCTCCAGCTTGCCCAGCTGGCTGGTGGTCAGCGCGCCGAACTGGCTGGAACCCAGCGCAGCGAACTGCGCGSTGCCCARKGCGTTGAGGTTGTCGGTCGCCAGGTTGGCGAGCTGGGCGTTGGTCAGSGCCTGGACYTGGGCCGWGGACARGTTSGCGAACTGGCCGCTGSTCAGGCTGTTCAGGTCRGCSGTGCCCAGGGTGTTGAYCTGSGCCGTSGTCAGGYTGTTGAYCTGSSYGCTGCTCAGKGCRCGCAGCTGGTCGCTGGTGAAGGCGTCGAGCTGGTCGGASGACAGGTTGCGCAGGGCKSCSGTGGACAGCGACTTGATGTCGGCCGTCTCGATGGCSGCSAMCTGGGCGGTGGACAGSGWGCCGGCCTGGGCRGAGTTCAAGGCMGCGACCTGGGYCGAGGTSAGSGCGACCATGTCAGCCGTGCTGAGGCCCTTGATCTGGGCGGTGCCCAGCGACCCGACCTGCGCCGTGGTCAGCGTGCCGACGGCATCACTGGCCAGCGCGCCGATCTGGTCGGAGCTCAGCGCATTGAGGGCSGCSGTCGTCACGSCGCGCAGGTCGGCGGTTTCGAGCTTGCCGAGCTGGCTGGTGGTCAGCGCGCCGAACTGGCTGGACGACAGGGCCGCGAACTGTGCCGATCCCATCGCGTTGAGGCTGTCSGTSGYCAGGTTGGCGAGCTGGRYGCTGGTCAGCGCCTGGACCTGGGCCGTGGACAGGGTGGCGATCTGRCCGGTGGTCAGCGCGTTCARRTCGGCGGTACCCAGGTTGGCGAACTGCGGGCTGGTGCTCARSGCATTGAGCTGGGCCGAGGACAGSGCGCGCARCTGGTCGCTGGTSAGGGCGTCSAGYTGRTCGGTSGASARRTTGCGCAGSGCAGCSGTSGACAGSGMCTTGATGTCGGCSGTCTCGATGGCSGCRATCTGGGCSGTGGACAGGCTGGCGGACTGCGTCGAGTTGATCGCGGCGATCTGGCCAGAGGTCAGGGCGACCATGTCGGCCGTGCTCAGGCCCTGGATCTGCAGCGTGCCGAGCGCCGCGATCTGCGCCGTCGTCAGCGAGCCGACGGCATCACTGGCCAGGGCCGCCATCTGGTCGGAGGAC
>NZ_JBFULE010001090.1:0-1443 GCF_056400485.1 Roseateles sp. P5_B10 | reverse complement strand
CCTTGACCCAGTCGCCGTTGGCGACGCCCTTCTCCTTGGCCAGCTCCTCGCCGATCTCGACGAACTGCTGTGGCTGCAGCACGGCCGAGGTCAGCACGTTCTTGGTCCAGTAGTGGAAGTGCTCGGTGAGCCGGTAGCTGGTGGCCACGTACGGGAAGTCCTTGGGCGTGCCGAAGGCCTCCATGTCGCCCTTGAAGACGCGCGCGGCCGGGTTGGACTTGGCCTTGGCGTTGCCCGGATGCATGGGGTTGTTGGCCAGCGGCGTCTCGAAGGGCTCGTAGTGCTCGGGCAGCGGGCCGTCGACCAGGCCGGTCGGTGCAAACAGCCGCGCCACGCCCTCGGCGGTCATGATGAAAGGCCGCACCGCGTCGGCATCGGTCGGGTTGGCGTCGGGCCGGATGTCGGGCACGTCGGAGCCGCCCCAGCGTTCGCCGTTCCAGGCCATCAGCCGGCGCTTGGGGTTCCAGGGCTTGCCGGTCGGGTCGCAGGAGGCGGCGTTGTAGAGCACGCGGCGGTTGGCCGGCCAGGCCCAGGCCCAGGCCAGCGTCTGGCCGATGCCGTAGGGGTCGGCGTTGTCGCGCCGGGCCATCTGGTTGCCGGCCTGCGTCCAGGCGCCGGCGTAGATCCAGCAGCCGCTGGACGTGCTGCCGTCGTCGCGCAGCAGGCCGAAGCCGCTGAGCTGCTCGCCTGCCTTGGCCAGCACCTTGGTCGCGTCCTTGGGGTCGGTCACGTCGGCCAGGGCCTTGCCGTTGTACTCCTTGGCCAGCTCCTCGGCCGAGGGGTTGGTGGGCTGCAGATAGGGCCAGCTCAGGTTGACGATGGGGTCGGGGAAGGCACCGCCCTCCTTCACATAGGCCGCCTTCATGCGCATGAACAGCTGCGCAATGATCTCGGGGTCGCCCTTGGCTTCGCCCGGCGGCTCGGCGCCCTTCCAGTGCCACTGCAGCCAGCGGCCGGAGTTGGTGAGGGACCCGTCCTCCTCCGCGAAGCAGGTGCTGGGGAAGCGGAACACCGTCGTCTGGATGTCCTCGCTCTTCACGTCGTTGTGCTCGCCGTGGTTCTTCCAGAACTCGGCGGTCTCGGTGTTGAGCGGGTCGATGATGACGAGGAACTTCAGCTTGGACAGGCCCGCGACGATCTTCTTCTTGTTGGGGAAGGAGCCGACCGGGTTGAAGCCCTGGCAGATGTAGCCGTTGAGCTTGCCCTGGCCCATCAGCTCGAAGGTCTGCAGCACGTCATAGCCCTTGTCCCACTTGGGCAGGTAGTGGTAGGCCCAGTCGTTCTCGGCGGTGGCGGCCTTGCCCCACCAGGCCTTTTGCTGGCTGACGAAGAACTTGGGATAGTTCTGCCAGAAGCTCATCTGGCCAGGGCGCAGTGGTTTGAGTGCGCGGGTCTTGTAGTAGGTCTCCAGGTCCTGCTCGCTGTCGCGGGCCAGGCTCATAT
>NZ_JBFULE010001089.1:0-1443 GCF_056400485.1 Roseateles sp. P5_B10 | reverse complement strand
GAGCTGCACCGCGGCGTGCTGGAGATGGCCCGCGTGGTCTGCGAGTTCGAGCCACAGAGCCGCATCGAAGGCGACATGCAGCAGATGCCGGCCGATTTCCCCGTCACCGAGTTCTGGCGAGTGCTCGCCGGCCAGGCCCCGGGCCGCGAGTCGGCCAGCCAAGTCACCGTGTTCGACTCGGTCGGCTTCGCGCTGGAGGACTTCTCCGCGCTGCGCCTGCTACGCGACGTGAGCAATCAGCTTGGCCTGGGCGCGCCGCTGGACCTGATCCCGCAGATGGCCGACCCCAAGGATTTGTTCGGCGAACTGCATCTGACCCACCAGCTTCAGGTGGCTTAGGGCCTGTTCACGCTACGGGAATCGGTGCGATCCCCGTAGCGTGAACAGGCCCTGACGTCCGTAACTTTCACGACGCCTCTTCGCTAGCGCGCGCCCCAGAATCGGTGGCGCACGCTGCCGGAGGGCTCGCATGGGATCTGCCGCTCGACTGACCCGCCACTTTTGGCCACTGGGTCTGCTGCCCGCGCTGGCCGCGGCCGAGCCACTTCCCGCCGATCCGCTGGAGCGCCAGTGCTGGCTGTCACACACGGCCCAGCGCACGGCCCTCGACCTGCGTGAGCCGGTCTCGGTGCACTTCAGCAACGTCAAGACCGGCTACCGCGTGCGCTCGCCCTTCTGGGTGGAGTTCGGCATCCGTGGCATGGGCGTCATTCCGGCCGGCAATGCCAACGAGAAGGCCGGCCACCACCACATCCTCATCGACACGCCGCTGCCGCGCGACCACACCGCACCCATCCCCTTCTCCAATACGCACAAGCATTTCGGCAAGGCCCAGACCGGCACCGAGATCGACCTGCCGCCGGGCCGCCACACCATGCGGCTGCTGTTCGCCGACCACGCCCACAAGCCCTATTTCGTCTTCAGCAATGAGATTGCCATCGTGGTCGTGGGCAAGCGCGCCGACGCCCCGGCGCCCAAGGTCGTTGCGGGTGACCGCGACACCTGCGAAGCCTGGTACGAGGACCTGCGCGCCGCGCCACGCGCCTCAGCCGGCCGCGAGGTCTATGTGAAGAACCTGCGCGATGAAGAGGCGGTGTCGAGCCCCTTCACGCTGTCCCTGGGCGTGCTCGGCGCCGGCCTGGGCGTGGCGCCGGCCGGCACCGCCATCAAGGACACGGGGCATTTCCGCCTCAGCTTTGCGCCCAAGGGCGGCGGCAATGCGGTGCGCCAGAACCTCGTCGACGGCCGCACCGAGGCCATCGTCGACCTGCCCCTGGGCGAGTACGAAGCGGTTGTCAGCCTGCACGACGGCGCCGGAGAGCCCCTGCTCAAGGCCGCGCCGCTGAAGTTCAGCGTCACCCGTCACGACAGGTAGGCGCCAACGTCCTCCACGTCGATCAGCGCTGCCGCCATGAAGCGCCGCGCATAGGTCAGGCACACGCC
>NZ_JBFULE010001088.1:0-1446 GCF_056400485.1 Roseateles sp. P5_B10 | reverse complement strand
GAGTTGGCGTCCATGATCAGCAGAGGTCCACGATGACGGGCACGGCTACGCGGCTGCCACCGTTGCCAGAGGCCGTATCCGGTGCCAGGCTGGTAGCCGGTGCATTGCCCACTTCCACCAGCACCTGCATCAGCTCCGGCAGCTGCCAAGGCGCGAGGGCGACCTGCTGCAGGCCGTTGGCGTCACGGCCCGCGAGGGCCCAGGCGCCCGGCCCGCCGGTGAAGAGATTGACGCCGGCCACCGTCGCCACGCCTGGCACGCGGGCGGCTTCGACCTCCAGCTCACGGTCGGCCAGGGCGCGGCCCAGCGGCCAGCCATTGCCGTCGAAACCGCCCGGCACGAGTGGCCACAACAGCCGCCGGATCACCAGGCGCACCGCCGCCAGCGTCTCCTCGCGCGGTGCGCCGTCGCGCAGGCCCACGGCCACGGAGACGGACAGCGGCAGGTATTCGCAGCCGATGACGTTCAGCTCGGTCGCCAGCGGCCGGCGCGGTTCCAGCCAGGCGTGGACGGCCTCGATCAGCGGCCGGTCGGCGCGCGGGTTGGGTGCGGTGCCGACCTCGCCGCTGGCCGTGCCCGGCAGCACCATCACCGCGACGACGCCTGGGATGCCGAAGGCCCGCGTGCGCGGCGCAAAACGCGGCAGCACTTCCACACGGCCAATGTCCATGCCAGGCGTCTCGCGGGCCAGGCTGGCGTAGTCGTCGGCCGTCACGGCGCGCTCGCGGTGGCGCAGCATGGCGGGGATGCGCTGCTGGGCGGCGTCCACGTCCTCGGCGTCCTCGCCGCCCTGGGTGGCGATGGGCTGCGAGAGCTTGAGCGTGTTGACCACGGCGCCGGGCAGGCCGCTGGCGTTGATGGTGGTGGCGACGATGTCCTTCAGCAGACCCGGCGCGAGATTGCCCGCGCGGCCGCCGCCCGAGCGGGCCGACACGATGCGCACGCGTGAGCCCGGCGGCGGCAGGCGGCCGCGCATGCCGTCGCCGAAGTGCACCTGGCCGGATTCAGCATCCAGCTCGTAGGCGCGGGCGTCCCGGGCCAGCTCAGCGCGGTGCGACACCAGGGTCAGGTCGTCGACGTGCGTCCAGGCCGCGTATTGCATGCCGGGCTCGGCGATCTCGAGCTGCAGGCTGTCGGGCTGCACATTGCGCAGCGGCAGCGTGATGACTTCGCCAGGCTGGCCAGTGGTCTGCGCCACCACCAGGCCCTGGGTCGTCACCCCCTGCTCGATCTGCACGGCGTGCAGGCCGACCCAGCTCAGGCGCAGGCGCTGCACACCGGCGGCAGGCTTCATGCGCAGCCAGGCGACGAGGCGCTGGGCACGGTCGGGGTCGTCCAGGCGCGGCGGCTCGTCGTCGACGCCGGAGACGGCATCGATGCCGCGCGCCGAGTCGCCCACGCCGATCAGCTCGGGGCCGGGCATYAGCACGCGCACGACGCCGGCGC
>NZ_JBFULE010001087.1:0-1451 GCF_056400485.1 Roseateles sp. P5_B10 | reverse complement strand
TTGACGCGCTGGCCGACGAACTGGCCACCGCCGGGCACGGGCTGATCATGGTGATGGGCAAGGGCGGCGTCGGCAAGACGACCGTGGCGGCGGCGCTGGCCCTGGGGCTGGTCGAGCGCGGCAAGACCGTGCACCTCAGCACCACCGATCCGGCGGCCCACCTGGCTTCGACGTTGGCCGGCGATGTGCCCGGTTTGAGCGTCAGCCGCATCGACCCCAAGGTCGAGATGCAGCGCTACATCGACAAGATCATGGCGGCCAGGTCACCGAAGCTCGACGCGGCCGAGCAGGCGCTGCTGCTGGAAGACCTGCAATCGCCCTGCACGGAAGAGGTGGCCGTCTTCCATGCCTTCTCGCGCATCGTCAGCGAGGGCCGCAGTGCCTTCGTCGTGCTCGACACCGCGCCCACGGGCCATTCCATGCTGCTGATGGACGCCACCGGCGCCTATCACCGCCAGATGATGCGGGAGTTCGAGGGGCCGGGAGCGGCCCGGGTGGTGACACCCTTGATGCGGCTGCAGGACGGCACGTATACCAAGATCATCCTGGTCACGCTGCCGGAGGTGACGCCCGTGTCGCAGGCGGCTGCGCTGCAGGACGACCTGCGCCGCGCTGGCATCGAGCCCTATGCCTGGGTGCTGAACAAGAGCGTGCTGGCGGCCGGAACGCGCGACCCCTTGCTGAAAGCGCGGCTGGCGGGCGAACGCAAGCAGATGGAACGCATGGCCCATGGCCTGGCCAGGCGCCTCTTCACGCTGCCCTGGCTGACCGTGCCGCCGATCGGATTTGCCGAGTTGTCCAGGCTGGTCGCCAAGGCATCCAACGCTGAAGCACCCACGCCTGAGCCTGTACCAGCCGGCTCCAACTGACGACACCGCACAGGGGAACCCAATGGAATTCAAGGACTACTACGCCACGCTTGGGGTGCAGCGAGACGCCACCCAGGACGAGATCAAGCGGGCCTACCGCAAGCTGGCACGCAAGTTCCACCCCGACGTCAGCAAGGAGGCGGATGCCGAATCGCGCTTCAAGGATGTGGCCGAGGCGCATGAAGCCCTGATCGACCCCGAGCGCCGTGCGGCCTACGACGACATCAGCCAGCGCCACGCGCGCGGCGAAACCTTCGAGCCACCGCCGGGTTGGGACAGCGGCTTCGAGTTCAGCGGCCGGGGCGGCGCCGGGCCCGGCGGGCAGCAAGCGCCCAGCGCCGAGGACTTCAGCGCCTTCTTCGAATCCATCTTCGGGCGCGGTGGGCCGGGCGCACGGCCCGCTGCAGGCGGCCGCCGGCAGGCGCCCGGCAGCGATCACCACGCCAAGGTGATGATCGACCTGGAAGACAGCTACCGCGGTGCACGCCGCACGATCTCGCTGCGCGTGCCGGTGGCCGATGCCCAGGGGCATGTCGCCCTGCATGACCGCCAGCTGGAGGTCAACATTCCGCCCGGCGTGCG
>NZ_JBFULE010001086.1:0-1454 GCF_056400485.1 Roseateles sp. P5_B10 | reverse complement strand
GCTCGGCGCCCGCCTCGTCCCGCACCCGCTCCACACCATATCCGCGCGAGCCGACGCGGTAGGTCAGCTCGAAGCGCAAGTCCGCCAGCACCAGCTGCACGGTGAGCCCGTCCAGCAACGGCGGCATGACAGGATCGACGACGAGGGCGCCCTGCTCCAGCCGCAGGCCGAGCAGCGAGTTGATGACCAGACCCAGCGCGATGCCCGGGCCGCTGGAATAGATGCGCCAGCCGCCGTCCAGCGCCACCTCGCCGGCCAGCGCTCGGCCGTAATGGGCCTGGGCCTCGTAGCGGTCGGGGAAGGCGGCATCGGAGCTGGAGTAGTAGCAATTGGCCTGGCGCCGGCTCGCGCTGGGCACGCGGTCGGTCAGTGCAATCGGGTGGGCCAGCGCGAGCGCCTGCAGGAAGGCTTCGGCGTGACCGAGATGGGCCAGCATCTGGGCATAGCGCAGATGGGCGTGCATGTACATGATGCCGATCTCGCGGCCGAAGAAGGTGCTGGTCTCGGCGCGCTGGAACAGCTGCGACGGGCCGCCGCGATAGGGTAGCGGCGCGTCGAACAGGCGGGCACCATCGGGGCCCTTCAGATGCTGCTCGATCAGCGCGGCCTGGATGGCGGCCTGTTCAGGGGTGAAGAGCTCGTCGATGACGGCATGCATCATCGGCAGCAGGCTGTAGCGCAGGCCGGTGCGGGTGTCCTGCGGGTGGATCCACAGCTCGCGCTCGCCCTGCTCAGGGAAAAGTGCATAGCCAGCGACGACATCGTTCTGCACCAGCAGGCGCTGGAACTCGGCGCGCACGCCCATGGCCTCGGCGGTCAGCGCGGCGGCGTCGTGGGCTCGGCCGATCTGCGTGAAGGCCGTCGCCAGCGTGTGCAGCATCTGGTGGTGCAGCGTGACCGTCCAGGCGCTGCACAGGCGCTCTCGCAGTGCCGGGTCGGCCGGCTGCAGCGAGTCGTTCCAGTCGCCATGCCAGTAGGCGGCCAGCCCCGTGCCGGGTACGACGCGCTGGCGGATCAGCGCCAGCGCCCGCTCCACATGCGCCGCCAGTGTGGCCGGCTCGCCGTCATGGAAGGGCAGCACCTCGTCGAGCAGGCCGGCGTCGCCGCTGGCGATGAGGTATTGCGCCAGGCCCAGCAGCGGCCAGAAGACGATGTCGCCATGCGAGTCGCCGGCACGGATCTTGGCCTCGCGCTCGAAGAACATGAACCACTGCGGCCAATCGCCATCCGGGTTCTGGTTGCTGAAGACACGCAGCAGCAGATCGCGCACCGGTGCGGTCTGGCCCAGGGCCAAAAGCATTTCCAGCGGCCCCTGGCAGACATCGCGCGTGCCCCAGCCACCGCCGGAGTACTGCTCCAGGCCACGCGGTGACAGGTAGTGCACCAGGGCGTTGTGGGCATACCAGGGCAGGATGTCGCTCAGCTGCACCAGGGCCGGGTGCTGCCAATGCGGC
>NZ_JBFULE010001085.1:0-1454 GCF_056400485.1 Roseateles sp. P5_B10 | reverse complement strand
CAGCACCAGCGGCCAGCGAGACCTCGTCGGCAACCGCGTTGGCAGCTTTGGCGCCTGGTTATCGGACGRCCTGCTGTTCCTGTTCGGCTTTTCCGCCTGGTGGTTGCCGCTGCTGGCCCTGCGCGGCTGGCTGCGCAGCCTGGCCGGGCTGTTGCGCCATGACGTGGACCCCGTGCTGCGCTGGAGCCAGCGCGCGCGGTTCTGGGCTGGCATCGTGCTGCTCATCGGCGCGAGTTGCGCGCTGGAGTGGAGCCGCCTCTATGCCCTCGAGGCGCGCCTGCCCGGCCATGCCGGCGGCCTGGTCGGCTATGCGCTCGGGCCCCTGGGTATGAGGGGCCTGGGCTTTGCCGGCTCCGGCGTTGTCTGGATCGTGCTGCTGCTGACCGGCATGGCCTGGGCATTCCGCTTCTCCTGGGGGCATTTGGCGGAGCGCATCGGTGAGCGTATCGAGCAGTTGCGCGAGAAGCGCATCGAGCAGCGCGAGATGAAGGCCGATCAGAAGGCCGGTGAGCAGGCGGTGAAGGAGCGCGAGCAGGAGGTCGAGGTCGAGCGCCAAGCCGAACGCCAGTGGGAACAAGGTGGAGCCGACCACGCGCCGCTCGTCATCGAGGCGCCGGTCGTCGAGGTGCCCCAGTCCACGCGGGTGGCCAAGGAGCGCCAGCAGACGTTGTTCGTCGACGCCGGCGACGCCAAGCTCCCGCAAGTTGACTTGCTGGACGCCGCGCCCGGCCGCCAGGAGACGGTCACGCCTGAATCGCTGGAAATGACCAGCCGCCTCATCGAGAAGAAGCTGCGCGACTTCGGCGTCGAGGTGCATGTGGTCGCCGCATCCCCCGGCCCGGTCATCACGCGCTATGAGATCGAACCGGCCACCGGTGTGAAGGGCTCGCAGATCGTCGGCCTCGCCAAGGACCTGGCGCGCTCCTTGAGCCTTGTGTCCATCCGCGTCGTCGAGACCATCCCGGGCAAGAACTACATGGCGCTGGAGCTGCCCAACGCGCGCCGCCAGACCATCCGCCTGTCCGAAATCCTCGGCTCGCAGGTCTACGCGGACGCGTCGTCCCAGCTGACCATGGGCCTGGGCAAGGACATCGTCGGCCTGCCCATCGTCGCCGACCTTGCCAAGATGCCGCATTGCCTCGTGGCCGGCACGACCGGTTCGGGCAAGTCAGTGGGCATCAACGCGATGATCCTCAGCCTGCTCTACAAGGCCGAGGCCCGTGATGTGCGCCTCATCCTCATCGACCCCAAGATGCTGGAGATGAGCGTCTACGAAGGCATCCCGCATCTGCTGGCACCGGTCGTGACGGACATGAAGCAGGCCAGCAATGCGCTGAACTGGTGCGTTGGCGAGATGGAGCGGCGCTACAAGCTCATGTCCAAGATGGGCGTGCGCAACCTCGCCGGCTACAACAAGAAGATCGACGAGGCCAAGGCCAACGGCATCAGCATTC
>NZ_JBFULE010001084.1:0-1460 GCF_056400485.1 Roseateles sp. P5_B10 | reverse complement strand
GGTCAATGCCGTAGAAGCCGAAGGCTGCCAGGGAATTGGTGAAGTCCACTTGGAAGGGGCTGCCGCCACCGGCAGACACTTCCCAGTAGCGGGTGCCACCGGGGACAGAGTAGCGGCCAGCGCCGTTGGTGTTGCCGGCGGTGTTGGTGGCGACAGAGCCAGCGCCGTTCAGCGTGGCGGTGCCGGCAGCGCCGAAGTCCAGGGCCAGCGGCGCGCCGCCAGCACGGGTTTCGAAGTTTTCCGTGCCAACGCCGACGAGGTTGCTCTTGAAGCTGGTTTCAGCAGCCATCGAGTTCGTGGGAGCGACTTGTGCGCTGGCATTGCCGTTGTTGTCGACGCCGGTGAAGACGAGGTAGGCGTTGGCGCTGCCAGCGGCCATCAGGCCTGCGGCAAGTGCCACGGAGGTAAGGAACTTGGTCATCGAGAACTCCCTTGAGGGTTGCTGAAGATGCGGAAAAAACCGCCAGACAACCTCCGTTAGCACCACCCGTGCCAAGTTACCTAAGTCATTGTTGGTACACACTAATTCCTATTCACGGGTGTGTCCGAATGAAATGACTGTCAATGTTTTCGACATAGATATTCTAGGGGGGTGGGAATAAATGATGACCTTGCGCGGGCCAGCATACGGCCACGTCGAGCAGCGCGCGCGGGAGCGCGGCGACGACAATCCCGGCATGCCTGCCATCGACCTCCCACTGCGCGGCGAGTTCATCGAACTCGACAAATTGCTCAAAGCCACCGGCCTGGCCGACAGCGGCGGCCGGGCGCGCGCGCTGATCACGGCCGGTGAGGTCAGGGTGGACGGCCAAGTCGAGTTGCGCAAGACGGCCAAGATGCGCGCCGGCCAGCTCGTTGAGTTTGGCGGCCAGCAGGTCAGGGTGATCCAGGGGCCGAGCGGCGATTGACTCGGCCGTCATGACGGTGAGGCGTTCATCGTGCGAGCGGCCGACAACGCTGCCTGCGGGTTCGCCTCGCCCCCTGAACAAATGCCCTCAGGGATTGCCCGGCGTTGACCGTCAATCCCAAAAACGAAACACTGTTCCAACTGCTCGCTGAGCCGAAACCGCTGACCGGATACCGCCGGGTGGCCGGGGTTTCGTCAGCCGACGCAGTGCGAGGCGCCTGCTGTGCCCGCTCCCCTGTTTGACGCCCAAGCGAGCCGGTGCCGCGAGGGCCGAAGCGCCATCTCGGCCTGCCGCCGATCCCCCGTCCCCTGCCATTGCTGAAGCGCTGCGCGCCTGATCCCTGACGGGTCGGTGCCGGGCGGGCCTGCGCCTGCTTCCTTGCGAACGCTCGAGCCCAGGGGGCGGCATGCCCAACAAAGACAAAGCGCGCGCTGTACGAGCGCGCCAGGAGACATGCCATGAACCCAGTCCACCGAATCAGGGGGCTAGTGCCCCCCGTGAGCGGCAAAACGGCCGCACTCGTCGTTGAAACTGCTCGCCAGGTGTCCAACC
>NZ_JBFULE010001083.1:0-1463 GCF_056400485.1 Roseateles sp. P5_B10 | reverse complement strand
GTGCCATCGTCGGCTTTCGCATCCGCGTGACGCGCTGGGAACTCAAGCTCAAGATGAGCCAGAACCGCGCGGCGGTGGAACGCCAGCGCATTCGCGAGGCGCTCGCGGCCTCCGAGCGGGCCGAAGAACGCGCTACGGCTGAATGGATGACGCGATTGGAGGCCTAGACAGGGACCTCTTCGCCCAGCGCCCGGCGCAGCGCCATCGCGGCATGCGGCGCCCGCTCCTTGGCACCGCTGATGAAGTAGACGAAGACATCGCGCGGCGCCGTGCTCGCCGTGGGTACGGGTTCGATGCGCGGCACGCCCTCGGGCTCGCCGCCCTCGCTCCAGATGCGCGCCGACCCGGCCAGTTGCGGGAAGACCTCGGGCTTGCAGCCCAGCGCCTCTTCCGAGTGCGTGCGCATGATGCGCGTGTAGACGAAGTCGCCCGTCGGCTCGGCAATCGGCGGGTAGTCGTCGGACTCGGTGAACACCGTCGCGGCCTTGTACTGGCGGGCCAGCGCGAGGTATTCGGGGCACTGGAAGCTGGCATGGCGCACGTCCAGTGCATGGCGCAGCTTCAGGCCATCGACTTGAGCAGGCAGCAGTTCCAGGAAGGCCGTCAGATCGCCAGCGTCGAAGCGGTGCGTCGGCGCCAACTGCCAGACGATGGGGCCGAGCTTGTCGCCGAGTTCGGCGATGCCGCTGTCGATGAAGCGCTTGATGGAGTCCGCCCCGTCGGCCAGCACGCGGCGCTGGGTCGCGAAGCGGATGGCCTTGAGCGAGAACATGAAGCCGGCGGGTGCCGTATCGCGCCACTTGGCGAAGGTGGCGGGCTTCTGCGCGCCGTAGTAGGTGCTGTTGATCTCGATGGCCGTGAGGCGTTGGCTCGCATATTCCAGCTCACGGGCCTGCGGCCAGCCCTTGGGATAGAAGTTGTCGCGCCAGGGCTCGAAATTCCAGCCGCCGATACCGACCCTGATGGTTCCGTTGCTCACGCCGACTCCTGGCTGATGGCTGTATGAAAAAACAGTCTATCGGCCAGGGTGCTTGCATTGCAAGAGGGCTTACATGCCCGCGTAGTTCGGCCCGCCRCCGCCYTCGGGCGTGACCCASACGATGTTYTGYGTYGGGTCYTTGATGTCRCAGGTYTTGCAGTGCACGCAGTTCTGCGCGTTGATCTGCAGCCGCTCGCCGCYGCCGGCCTCATTGGGCACGAACTCGTAGACGCCTGCCGGGCAGTAGCGGCTCTCGGGGCCTGCGTACTTGGCGAGGTTGACCTGCACCGGCACCGAGTTGTTCTTCAGCGTCAGGTGGGCGGGCTGGTTTTCCTCGTGGTTGGTGTTGGAGATGAACACCGATGAGAGGCGGTCGAAGGTCAGCTTGCCATCGGGCTTGGGGTAGCTGATGGGCTTGCATTCGGCGGCCGGGCGCAGCGACTGGTGATCGCCCTTGTGGTTGTGCAGCGTCCAAGGTGGGTTG
>NZ_JBFULE010001082.1:0-1472 GCF_056400485.1 Roseateles sp. P5_B10 | reverse complement strand
GTGGCCACGCTGATCGAGGCGGGCCGCATGCAGCCGCCTGGCCAGGCGCAGGTCGAGGCCGCCAAGGCCGACGGCCGCTGGGCCCAGGCCTACGACGGCGCGAAGACGTCCACCGTGCCCGACGACCTGGCGGCAGCGTTGGATGCGAATCCGCCGGCCAAGGCCTTCTTCGCCACCGTCAACGCGAGCAACCGCTACGCCGTGCTCTGGCGCATCCAGACCGCCGTCAAGCCCGAGACGCGTGCCAGGCGCATCGCGCAACTGGTGGACATGCTCGCCCGCGGCGAAACGGTGCATATCTTCAAGCCCAAGCCCAAGCCCGGCTAGGCCATCAGCGCTGCCCACCCCAACCGGCCAACGCACGGAGTTGCAGTTCCGACAGCCGATAGCTGAGACGCAGTGGGTGCGGCAGATCTGAGCCCGATGCGAGCGCATGCAAACCCAGACCTACTACGCCGTCACCGCCCCGCGCCTGACCTTCCAGCCGCTGGCCGACTCGTCCACTGACGTGGAAGTGGCCGTGCTCGGCGGCGGTTTTGCGGGCCTGGCCGCGGCGCGCGGGCTGCAGGAGCGCGGCATCACCAGCGTGGCGGTGCTGGAGGCGCAGACCATCGGCCATGGCGCGTCAGGGCGCAATGGCGGTTTCGTGTTCGGCGGCTACAGCCGCGACGCGGCGGACTTGGTGAGCGACCTGGGCTTGGCAGCGGCGCGTGAGTTCTACGCTCATAGCCGCGAAGCCATCGCACTGATTCGCTCGCGCATCGAGGTCCACGCCATCGACTGCGATCGGCAAGAGGGCGGCGCTCTGCTGCTCAACTGGTTCAGGCACAGCGCACGCGCCGAGCGCCAGTTGCGCGATCAGGCGCGCTGGCTGCGCGAGAACTTCGGCGTCACCTGGGACGAAATCGAGCCTGCCCAGGTCCGGCAGTGGCTGGACACGCAGCGTTATGGCGGCGCTCTGCTGGAGCGCGATGCCTTCCATTTCCATCCGCTCAAGTACGCGTTGGGGCTCGCTCGCGTCATCGAGCATGCCGGTGGCAGGGTGCACGAGCACAGTGCCGTGATGAGCATCGAGCGCCTTGCCGCCGGTGGCTTCGTGCTACGCACCTCACATGACGCCTCGATCCGCGCGGCCCAGGTCGTCGTGGCCGGTGGTGCCTATCTGAAGGCCATGCTGCCAGCCCTGACCGGCGCGCGCCTGCCCATCGCAACCTATGTCATCGCGACCGAACCGTTGCCGCCCAACCTGCGACCGATCCGCACGCCCGCCGCCCTCTATGACAACCGCTTCGCCTTCGACTACTACCGAGCGCTCGCCGATCACCGGTTGCTGTGGGGCGGCCGCATCTCCATCCAGGAGCGCGACCCCGCGCGCATTGCGCAGATGCTGCAGGCGGACCTGCTCAAGGTCTATCCGCAGCTCGCCGCGGTGCGCGTCTCGCATGCCTGGGGTGGGCTCATGAGCTATGCCC
>NZ_JBFULE010001081.1:0-1472 GCF_056400485.1 Roseateles sp. P5_B10 | reverse complement strand
GGAAGGGGATGAAGATGGCGCGCAGCAGGTATTCGCTGGAGACCATAGGGATGACGACGAAGGCAGCGATGAGCATCAGCGCCATCGCGATGCGATCCTGCCGGATGGGCAGGATCTGGCTGTCCGCCGAGTAAGAGGTTTTGAACTGGCCGTTCTCGCGGTAAAGCATCGTCAGACCCGATCAATGATCTTCTCGCCGAACAGCCCCTGGGGCCGAACCAGCAAGACAACGAGCACCAGCACATAGCCAAACCAGTACTCGATGCCGCCCCCAAGCATGGGCCCGAGATAGGCCTCCGACAGCTTCTCCCCCACCCCGATCAGCAGCCCGCCCACGATGGCACCCGGCACGCTGGTCAGTCCGCCCAGGATTACGACCGGCAGCGCCTTCAGCGCCACCAGCGACAGCGAGAACTGCACCCCCAGCTTGCTGCCCCAGATCATCCCGGCCACCAGCGCGACAAAGCCCGCCACGCTCCAGACGATGACCCAGATGCGCGACAGCGGGATGCCGATGCTCTGCGCGGCCTGGTGGTCGTCGGCCACGGCGCGCAGCGCGCGGCCGGTGGCGGTCTTCTGGAAGAACAGCGACAGCCCCGCGACCAATGCTGCCGCGATCAGCGCGGCATAGAGGTCTTCCTTGCTGACGAGGATGCCGCCGGGGAAGACGTCCTCGAACAGGAACATCGGGTCCTTGGGCAGGCCGATGTCGATCTTGTAGATGTCGTTGCCGAACAGCGTCTGGCCCAGGCCTTCAAGCAGGTAGGCGATGCCGAGCGTGGCCATCAACAGCGTCACGCCTTCCTGGTTGACGAGCTTGGACAGCGCCAGCCTCTCCACCAGCCAGGCGACAACGACCATCACCGCAAGCGCGCCCACGAAGGCCAGCAGGTTGACGACGACCTTGCCGTCCAGGCCTGTGTATTTCTGAATCCACTCGGCAAAGCGCGCCATCGCCAGCGCTGCAAACAACACCATCGCGCCCTGGGCGAAGTTGAAGACGCCACTGGCCTTGAAGATCAGCACGAAGCCGAGGGCGATCAGCGAATACAGCATGCCGGCCATCAGGCCGCCGATCAGGGTTTCGAGGAATGGGCCCATCAGTGGCTTGCTCCGAGGTAGGCCTTGATGACGTCTTCGTTCTTGCGCACGTCATCCGGCGCGCCATCGCCGATCTTCTTGCCGTAGTCCAGCACGACGACGCGGTCCGAGATGTCCATCACCACGCCCATGTCGTGCTCGATCAGCACGATGGTGGTGCCGAACTCGTTGTTCACGTCCAGGATGAAGCGGCACATGTCCTGCTTCTCCTCCACGTTCATGCCGGCCATGGGCTCGTCCAGCAAGAGCAGGCTGGGCTCCATCGCCAGCGCGCGGCCGAGGTCGACGCGTTTCTGCAGGCCGTAGGGCAGGCGACCAACCGGCGTCTTGCGGTAGGCCTGGATCTCGAGGAAGTCGATGATGCGCTCCAC